>JBDKJT010000215.1:0-3602 GCA_039796475.1 Bacteroidota bacterium
CTTTCGCTGGGTAATAAGGTTTCGTAAAATTTACCAGCATCTAGTGTAGCTACTGTTGTGCCGTTAATATTGACCTGTGTGCCGTCTTGTTGCGCCATCACCCTAAACAAATCGCCTTTTAAACGGGTAGAAAGCGGTACTGTAATAAATGTTTTACCCCAGGTACTTACAGGAGGCATCTGTTCTACCAAATGATCGCAGGCACGGATACCATCCGACAAATTGGTACATTGGGCACCACCAAACACACTAATGGGCTTATCAGCCGATATTTTTGTACCTGTATAATCGGCACCATCCACCAACGAACGCATTTGGTAAACCTGCCCTTTGTGCAGCACAACCTGTTTGGCCTGGCCAGCTGTAAAGCCTCCATCAGTAATAGACGACAGGATGGTAACGATTGTTTGATCGTCGGTAGCAATAATGGTGGCCTGCGTGGGCAATGAGTAATTATGGTCTTTGCTATATCCCAATACAAAATATTCTTTACCCAGTGTTTCCATCGGGTAAGCTAAAAAAGCATCGGTACTAGAGGTAACAGCATTCATACCATACACCACTACGGGTTTGGTGGCGGTAACATGCACCCCTTTGTTTTCAGCAATAAATTTTGATTGAACCTGCACCTCTTCGGGTAGTTTAATTATCCGCAGGCTGTTGGCCGGCACTTTAATCATACGGCTAAAACCCAGCCCGGGCACTTCTACGGTAACGGTAGCGGCGGATTCGCTGGTAATGTATAATTCGGTAGGCATGCTAATTTGGTTACCCGGAAAGCAAAGCCAAAATTCTTTTCCCTTATTATCCTGTGCAAAGCTGCTGCCCATACAACACAACAGCAATACCATTGCCAAAACGATACGTTTTGCCTGTGCAAAAATGAGTGTTAAGTGGTTTTTCATAAGAATCCGTTTAGCAGCAATGGTTTGCACCTATACTGCACATTAGTAAAGTTCACAGGTAACGGAAGGCGGGCAAAACCCGTACGTACAGGTAAGATTGGCCGGCCCAGGTAATAGTTTTGGCAAATGATATTAAATGGCCTGCCCTGTTTTAACAGTATCTTATGCTGTAATCAACCTAATTAACGTGTAAAGGGGGGTATTTCTTATAGGTGGAGGCATTTATTTTAGCAGCTGCCAATATGCTATCGGGCTGTTATTTCACTTGATAAAAAACTAGCGGTAATAATACGGTTAAAATGAAGTATTTAAGCTTGCAGCAGGGCTGCTTCGGCAGAAAAATCGATATAGGGCATTTGTTGCTGCAGCAACTGTAATTTTTGATAATGCACTTGCAAAAATTGTTGATGGGCTGCCGATGCCGGGTTAAACGGCTTGTGGTGAATGGCAGCGTTAATGCTGTTGATCTGCTTCATCAACTGCAGCGTAGGCTCATCAATCAATGCCTGCTGCAGCTTCTCCCACACATATTGGGTGGCGGCATAATTGGGATGCACCATATCCTCGGCATAAAACCGGTAATCTCTCAGGTCGTCAATTACCAGCTCGTAAGCAGGAAAATAATACAGGTAATCATTTAAATCTACCAATTGGTGTACTGCCTGCATCAGCACCGCTTTGCTGCGGTTATTTTCAATAAATCCCTCCCTTAAATGCCGCACAGGGCTAATGGTAAATATTACCCGTATACCGGGATTAAAGCTTTTTAATTCAGCCAGCATATGCTCTAGCACCTGCTGTACCTGTGCCGGATGCAGTAGTTTTTTGCTGAATTTATCGGTGGGTACTTTATGGCAATTAGCCACTACCTGCTGGTATTGCTGCTGCAATTGCAAAGGCGCTTGCTGCTCTTTTAACTCGTACACAAAGGCCGACCCAAGCGTAACAATAAGCCAACCGGCATTTTGCAAAAAATGGTGAGCAGCCTGCTGCGATTTATTAATAAGCTGCAGGCAGGCCTGCTGCTGCGGATGAGAAAAACGGCTGTGATGCTCCCAACTATGCCAGCTTTCGTTTTGATAAAATAAATCGGAGGCCGTGTACTGCCGGTTTTGAATATAAGAGCAAACAGATTTAGCAATGCTAACAGGGTTAAATAAAATACCATTGGGATTTTCGAGTACCGAAAATTTATGCTGTTTAAATTTACTACCAATATTTTCGGTAAAGCAAGATCCTGTTAAAAACAGGGGCTGCCGGTGATTCATTTTTTCTGCAAACGAACGGGGTGTAAGCTCCAGGCGAAAATCCATCGGTTATATTTCAATAATGGTTAAATAAAAATAGAAGCTGCCATTCGGCTGCAGGCCTCAAGGGCATTTTTATCAAGATTGGGCAGCAGGCCTAATTGCTCAAAATAAGGTATCATTTTTTCTGTATCCATATTACCTACCAGCTCATTATTGGCCATGGGGCAGCCTCCAATACCTTTTAATGCACCATCAAAGCGTAAGCAGCCAGCCTGCAATGCGGCCGTTGCTTTTTGTTGCCAGTTGCTGCTGGCAGAGTGCAGGTGTACGCCAATAGTTGTTGCCGGGTATGCAGGCAGCAGTGTTTGCAATAGTGCAGATACCTGTGCCGGGGTGGCCAGCCCAACGGTATCGGCCAGTGAAATGATACTTACTTGCTCATCAATCATTTTTTGTACCCAGTACTGCACAATTTGGGCATCATACGCATCGCCATACGGGTTGCCAAACCCCATGGATATGTACACTACCAGTTGTTTGCCATTTTTTATACACAACTCCTGTACTTGCTGTACCCTGCTAAACGAGTCGGCAAGGGTGCTATTGGCGTTTAGTTGCTGAAATGTGGGAGATACTGAAAATGGAAAACCCAAATAATGGATAGCCGGTTGCAGCACAGCCTCCTGTGCCCCTCTTACATTGGCTACTATGGCCAGCAATTTACTGCGGCTGCCACTTGTATCTATGGCCTGCAGTACCTGGTGCGTATCAGCCATTTGAGGTATTGCCCTGGCAGATACAAAACTGCCACAGTCGATGGTATCAAAGCCCACTTTTAGCAGGGCTTGCAGGTAATTAATTTTTGTTTGGGTAGGTATCCAGTGTTTCCAGCCCTGCATGGCATCCCGGGGGCACTCTATCAACTGTATAAATTTTTGCTGTTGCACGGGCGGTATTTTATACTGCAAATTATAAAAAAAAGCAGCATACGAGGGTATGCTGCTTTTTACTAGAGAAACTAAAAAGCTTATTCAATTTCCTTTATTTTCTTTTCAACTTCGGCCAGCTTAGGGGCATCCTTTTTTATTTCGTAGATATTTCTTAAAATAACCAATGCCTGGCGGCGGTTGGCTTTTTCGGTGCCTTTGGGCTTTGTCAAGGCTTCAAAAGCCGGCTCTACTGCTATGGCATAAGGGATGGCATCATCCATTGATTTGGCAGATGCAGCATTTATTTCTTTTTTCTTTTTTAAATCTTCTGGCTTGGGGCCTTTTATCTTCCTGGCCTCATCGCCGAGGTCTATTGAGTTATTGTATAAAAAATTTGACAGTAAAAAATTGGCTTCTACAGATGATTTGGCGGCAATGGCATTCTTCATCACTTCGGTAAACTTGTTTTTATAATCTGTGGTGTTTACATTTTTGGCCGAATCGGAGTAAATGTATTG
>JBDKJT010000216.1:0-3688 GCA_039796475.1 Bacteroidota bacterium
TTACGGGTACAGCTTCAGACATCAGCACAAAAAATAAAATACTTTTTATAGAGGATATTGGCGAGCTGGTATACAGCACCGATAGAATGCTATACCAGTTGCTACGCAGCGGTAAGCTAAGCCAACTGGCTGGCTTGGTAGTTGGTAGTTTTACCGATACAAAAGATACCGAACGCCCCTTTGGTAAAACGGTATATCAGGCCATCAGCGAAATAGTGGCCGAGTTTAATTATCCTGTTTGCTTTGGCTTTCCGGTAGGCCACTGTAAACAAAATGTTGCTTTAAAATCTGGCGCTGCCTGCCAGTTAAAAATTACGGCTCAATCCGCTTACCTGTTAGAGTTGTAGCAGGCTATCCAGCACCTGGTGATATTGCTTAAAATCATTAAGGTTGTGGTGAGTGCCATTATCTATCGTAATAAATTGATCACCCGGTTTTAACACTTGCTTTAGCTTAGCTGCACAGCGGTAAGGTATCACTCCATCATCCGTACCATGAAAAATTGTAACAGGTTGTTTTGTTTCCTGCACATATTGATAAACGGGCAATTGGTAACGGGCCATTCGCTGGTTAGGGTAAATTGGCGCATAGCAATCAAACAAAGCAGGAATACTGTAATAAGGTGTTTCCAGTATCAACTGTTTACAATTGCCGGCGGCTGCCGTATAAGCCGCCAGGCCTGTACCAAATGATTTTCCGTAAATAATTATACGATTGGCCGTGTATTTAGATAAGGCCAGCTTATAAAACTGGCGGGCTTGCTGGTACAGTATTGCTTCTCTGCGGTTGCCGGTGCTTTTACCAAACCCCGGATAATCCTGCATCCATACTTCGTAGCCTTGTCGGGTAAAATTGCCGGCAAATTTTGCGTACCGGTTAATGTTTTCTTTATTGCCATGAAAGTATAGTACCACCCCTTTAGCTGTATCGCCCTGTGCAAAAAACTGCACCATGTTTAAAGTATCAGTATCATTAAACGCCAGCTCAGCTTCTTTAAAGGGTACATCAAATTTGTATTGATAATCTCTGCCCAGCACTACCGGGTGAAACAATAGTTTTTCTTGCAGGTAAAACAGCGCAATGCCAATGCTGCCATATACGATGATGATCATTTTTATCCAACGAAAAATCTTTTTTTTGTTCATATTATGCAGCATTAAATGGCCAGTATATCTCTTAAAAAATTATGATATTCAGGAAAAGAGGGCAGGTTATTGTGCCCACCACCCTGTATACGGATAAGGGTTATTTTTTGAGGAGCCAGGGCTTGTAGTTTTTGACTGTGAGAGAGTGGTATCAGCCAGTCTTTTGTGCCGTGTATTATATAAGTATGGCAATTAACACGGGTTATCCATTTATCGGTACGCAGGTGAAAACGCAGTACATATTTTAGGGGCAGTATGGGTAAAAAGCGTTGTACTGTTTTTCTAAAATTAAAATAAGGCGCATCCAGTATCAGGTAACGGGGTTTATTGTCGCTGGCAATTTTAGCAGCAAATCCGCTACCAAGGCTGCGGCCATATACCAGTATATGATTTTCGTGATAAGCGGCAGCCAGGGTATCATACACAAACTGCATGTCTTTTAGCATATTTGGTTCGCTGCGTTTGCCAGTGCTTTTGCCAAAGCCCCGGTAGTCTACCAACACTACATCATACTGGTAACGCAAAAAATCTTTTGCATACTTAGCCCATCCCTTTATACTTCGGGTATTGCCATGAAAGTATAAGATGAGCCCATTGGGTTTTGGTACCGAAAAATGTAGCCCATTGATACGTACGCCCTGCTCTACATCAAAAAACAACTCTTTAAAAGGAATATCGTACTTGTACTGAAAATGCTGGCTTAGCTTTTCGGGCTTAAATATAAAACGCTCCTGGAAAAAATATACCAGCCCCAGCAGCAGCAGGTAACCGATAACTATATATAAGATGGTAGATGACAAAAATAGCTTGTTGGTAAATTTAAAAGTAACAAATAAACTGGTAGGATAGATCAATCTGCTTTCAGCAAAAAATGGTAGCTGTTAGCCAAATGTTTTTTGCCAGGCTTGCATGCCGCCTTGCAGGTTAATAAAATTATTGGCGTTTAACTTTTGCTGCAGCCGCTGAATGGCAATCTGGCTTCTTACCCCTTTTTCACAATAAATAATTACGGGCTTAGTGGTATTAATAAGGTTAAGGTGCTGCGTAATAGATGATAATGGCAGCAACAATCCGCCAATATTAAAAGCCTGGTGTTCATTAGCCTCTCTTACATCTATTAGCTGAAAATCGGCCTGCTGCGCTATCATTTTTGCAAGGTTAGCAGGGGAAATTTGTTGCATAAGTGTATTTAAAAAAAACAACGCCTACAGTTCTTCATCTACATAAATCCGGTTCAATTTTAATTTGCTTACCGGGGCTACAATCAGTGGGTATTTTTCAACAGTTACATTGCTTTGCTGCAGGCCAAATCCTTTTTCTTCGCTCAGCGACAACTCTTTTACCCAAAAATACAGTTGCATAATAAGCCGCTCTACAAATGGCAATTCGTTATCCTGCGATAAAAATTTCTCCATCACAATAAATTGAAAATCGCCTACTACATTATTACGTTGCTGGCTTTCGTAACGGCTGGTTACATTTACTTCTTTATTGGCCACCAGGTCTTCCACCACTTTTTTAAACATCAGGTTTACCCTGGGTGCAACTCTAAAACCAAGCCTGAACTCTACCCGTATAATATCGTTGGGTATGATGTGCTCCACCACGTATTCGCTGGTATATGGGTCGTCTAAGGTATCTACATGTACAAACCAGTAGATATCGGCTCTTTTGGGTTTGCCGCTTAAGATGGAGTAGATAATTTTATGTTCAATTTCTTTAGGATTGTTGGCACTCGTCATATACACCAGGTGAGTGGCATATTTTGGCACGGTAAGATCGTTGCTCAATTCTTCCAGCTTTGGTATGTATTCTTCCAGTCGTACAAACTCTACATACCTGTTTTTAATTTTACGGCTGCGGTACCATATATACATTACGCAAAACAGGGCGCCGCCAACAATTACTGCAATAAAACCACCATGCGGAAATTTATCCAGGTTGGCAATCAGGAAACCAATTTCTAGCCCCAGATATACGGTAAGGTAAACGTATATTAAAAATGGCGCTACTCTTTTTGATACAAGGAAGTTGGCAAACAAAATTGAGGTAGATAACATACACAGGGTAATGGCCAGGCCATAAGCCGCTTCCATTGCACTGGACGATTTAAAATAAACAACAATACCGCAGCAACCGATAAACAATAACAGGTTAATGCCGGGAATAAATAACTGTCCCTTGGCTTCTGATGGATAATTAATCTTCATCCTCGGCCACAGGTTTAGCCGTATAGCCTCACTAATAAGTGTAAACGATCCGCTGATAAGTGCCTGGCTGGCAATAATAGCAGCAAAAGTGGCTATTATCAATCCTATTAATCTAAACTCTTCGGGCATTACGCCATAAAATGGGTTAAAGCCGGCTTTTATCATTTCGTCGGCTATAAATTTACCATTGTGATTGGCCAATAACCAGGCACCCTGGCCAAGGTAGTTAAGCAACAGGCAGCTTTTTACAAATATCCAGGAGTAACGGATATTGGCACGGCCGCAGTGGCCAAGATCGCTGTATAAAGCTTCGGCACCCGTGGTACATAAAAA
>JBDKJT010000217.1:0-4642 GCA_039796475.1 Bacteroidota bacterium
AGTGCTTAGTGTATTAAAAAAAATAAGAAGTACTAAATAATATTAATTTACACGCCATAAAATAAAAGTTGAGCAGAGATTTAAAAAATAAATTCATTTACCAGCTGGTAATATCGGGCACACAAGTGTTGCTGCCGTTGCTTACCTATCCATTTATCACCCGGGTATTGGGGCCCGCCGCCATCGGCAAAATAAATTATGTTGATTTTTTATCACAACTGTTTATTGTGTTTGCAGCATTTGGCATTCCCATGTACGGGGTAAGAGAAGTGGCAAGGCTAAAAGATCAACCCGCCGGGCGTGCTGTGGTAATTAGTGAGCTTGCCATCATCAATATTATTTTTTCACTTTGTGCTGCAGCAATTTTTTTACTTTTTACAGCAAAAAACTGGCAACAGGATAGTGTATTATACCTGCTGGCGGCTGTAAATATAATTGCCAGTGCTTTTTCGTTTGAGTGGTTTTTGCAAGGCACAGAAGCCTTCCGTTTTAGTGCCATCCGCACCTTGCTGATACGATGCCTGATGATTGCCGCCATTTTTTTACTGATTAAAAAGCCGGCCGATTACAGCACTTATTTTGCTATTTATACAGTAGCCTTTTTGTTGATTGCTATCTTAAATAGTGCCCGGCTATCTGCTGCTAATATGATTGTTTTTAAAGGCCTCAGGCCTTTGCGGCACTTACCTGCACTTTGGCATTTTTTTCTTACCTCATCGGCTATCAGCATCTACTTTTATTTTGATGCCATTATACTACAGCATTTAACCCACGATAACGAAGCAACCGGGTATTACAGCTTTACCCTTAAAATGGTACGCATTTTTTTGTTGGTAATATTGGCACTGGGTACGGTACTTTCACCAAGGGTTAGCTACCTGGTAGGCAATAACAAAACCACCGATGCCGGTCATTATCTAAACCGCCTGTTGGCATTTGTAGTATTACTGGCAACTCCAGCCGCTATTGGCATGATGTTACTGGCGCCAGAAATTATTACCGTAATTGCAGGCCCCGCCTTTTTACCCGCTGTACCGGTATTAAGAATATTGGCCTGGTTGCCCCTGGTAGTGGGCATCAATAATGTATTTTGTTTTCAAACACTGGTGCCTTTTAAGCAGGAAAAAAAATTTTTATTCGCCGTTCTATCCGGGTGTGTATTAAGCATTGGCCTCAATTTTTTGCTGATACCTGCTTTAAAAGAAAGTGGTGCTGCCATTGCTAATATTTGCACCGAAACGGCCATCGCCGTTATAAGTGGCTTATTCGCCTTAAAGTACCACCGGTTTGTAATAAGCCGGCCGCTGCTGTGGCAAACGCTGATAGGATGCCTGCTGTTTATACCTGTAGTTGCACTTTGCCGCTACTGGATGCCTGCTCCATTACCGGTATTATTAATGGCCATACCGGGATGTATTGGCGTGTATTTTATAGTATTGTATAGCTGTAAAAACGAGTTGTTAACCGGGCTACTATCTTTTATGCGTAACCTGCAAAACCGGCAATTTTAGTGAGCAAACCCATTGCATATTATGTTACCGAGCCGGGCTTTACAAACCTGGCCAATGCCGGCGTGGTAAGGGCAGACAACCAGCATACGCTGGATTTATCAGGATACCTGCCTATCAGTTTTGGTGCAAACAACAGTTGGTATGCCAAATGTGCCACGGCTATGCGATTGGCCTATTTGGCCCTTACGCTACCAAGCCAAAGCAGGGTAATATTTCATTTACCGGTATACTCTGCGGCCAATAAATGGTTGCTAAAAATACTTTGTAAAAAAAATGTGGATACCATTGCGGTAATTGTTGATATAGATGGGCTAAGAGACCATGATAATGTTTTACTGGCACAGGAATTGGCTACCATTGGTTTGTTTAAAAAACTGGTAGTGCATAACCACCGCATGCAACTTTATTTGCAGCAGCAGTTACCACAGGTGCCCTCCATCCCCATCCATTTGTTTGATTACAGGAGCAACACTGCAGTGCAGCAGCATTCACCAACTAACAGCATCTGCTTTGCAGGTAATTTTTCTAAAGCAGGTTTTGTAAACCAACTGGGTAATATCCCGGGTATTCAATTTAATTTGTATGGCAATAACTACCAGCCATCAATAGCCCAAAATGTACAATACCATGGATCATTTTCTTCTGCAGCACTTCCGGGCATACTACAGGGCAGCTTTGGATTGGTATGGGATGGGCCAGATATAAGCTGCTGCAACGATTATCTTTTATACAACAATCCGCACAAATTATCCTTATACCTGGCAGCAGGCATGCCGGTAATTGCATGGAGCAGCAGTGCCGTAGCCGATTTTATACTTGAGCAGCAGGTAGGTTTGGTAATTGAAAATTTGCAACAGCTACCAGATGTAGTTAAGCACTTGCCCTTGCATCAATACCAGCAAATGCAGCAGCAGGCTATAGCCATTGGTAAAAAAGTACGTACTGGTTTTTACTTAAATGCTGCGTTGGAGCAATGGTACCCATTAAAGGCTGCCCGGGGCAACCTTTAATGGATTTATAAAAGCGGGAAATATAAAAGCCTTATTGAATAATCACTGGCATGGTGGCAACCTTTTTACCCGGTGCCGTTACCTGCAACTGATAGCTGCCAGCAGGCAATAGCCGGGTAACAGGTATGGTTTGCACTGCTGTTCCTGTAGTATGTACCACTAAATTTTCCTGTATCAATTGCCCCACATTGTTCAACAAACGTGCCTTATAAATACCGCCTGCAAGCCCATTCATTTGCAACTGTATCATATTGCCAGATACCGGGTTAGGCAGCACATACATGGCCGGTGTGCTTTTGTTAAGCTTTACTTTTACAATACTGCTGTAAGCACTTACATTTTTATTGCTGATGCAGCGTATGCGGTAATAATAGCTGCCGGTAGCCGGTGCAGCATCCAGCCACTGGTAATGGCCACCCAGCTGGTAGTTGGCAGCTACCGAGCCTTGCTTTTCAAAATGACTACCATCCAGCGAACGCTCTACTTCGTATAATGCTATCCCCTGCTCGTTGAGTACCGTCCAGCTAACAGCTACATCTTTATTGATTACTTCGGCATTAACACTGCTGTACTGTATCAGGGGTTTAAATACCAGGTTAAACCGCATTGGATCGGCAGAAGCGGCATCCTCATTAATATAAAACTCAAACAAGCTGGTGCCATTCATGCTGATAGGCGTATACTCGTTAAGGTACTTATCTTGTACATAGCCGGCCAGGTTGTCTTGTTCAAGATGCAGCGCCGCAATTTCAAACTGGTAGCTGCGCCGGCTGGTTCTGTTTAATTTTAAATACAAGGTATCATACATCCCCGGCAAGGGTCTTCTTTCCACCGCAAGCATTTTGTTGTTTCTATATAAACCAAATGTTTCATTGATATTAGTAAACTTAAAAGCATCCTCAATATCTACAGCCATATTATACGTACTGTCAAATTCGGCGTACAAGCCATCCGCCAAAAACCTGCTTCCATCGGGCCTGAATTTATAAAGGCTTACCCGGAGGCTTTTATTGGTTGGTGCCAAGGGCCTGAATAAGCCCAGGTTATTAGCAGCCGTTTTATCGTTTTCATTAAACTGTACTTCTGCCACTCCATTATTTTCAGTTTGTACAAAAAATGCCTGCCCAGATTGAATATGATTATCCTGCCCGCCCACACTGGCTGGTGTAATGCTGTAGGTATTATTTTCATCCAGGTCTTCCAAGGTTATATAGCCGCCTACTTCGTTTATTTTAGGATCCCAGGTTACAAACCGCTTGGCCAGGTTGGTACGGGTTATTTTATTTAAATCAACCGGGGATGCATAAGGATTACCTACCAGGCTAAACTCCATCGCCACTGCAGATACGGGAAAGTTTTGTACACCCGTTTGCAAAGTACCAGTGCTTACCAGTGTTGTATTAGTAGCATTGGGCAGGTAAAAATTAGTGTTTACCCTATCGCCCCTTACAAATAAAAAGAAACCCTTGTTATCTGCATTACCAGTATTGGTGGATAACGTGGTGGTAAGGGTATTGGTAACAGGTGATAAGAGGCTACCTACCCTTAATGAGGTATTATTCAGCGGACTTACATCTAACCCATTGGTAGCTGGGTTGGCCCCGGGCCCGGTAACATAGGTACCACGACCAGCTGTATATACTCCGCCGTTTTGCCAGGTGTTAAATACCGATCCTGCACCTGACAAAGGTGCTGTAACCAACCTCCACGAACGCCAGGCTGGATAATACCGCTGGTAGGTAACCGATCCGCTAAAGGCATTACCACTGTTAACTCCATTGTTGGTAATATCTGCTACACGTGCCGTGCTGGTATCGGTAGAAAGCAATACCAGGTTATTACCTGTATTTAAAACACTGTTGTTTACATTTCCAAAAAGCAACTCACCTGCTATATTAAATGGCACACTACCAGTAAGGCTTACACCAGCCGGATTAGCGATGGTAAAGTCTTTTACAATATTGGATACAAACAAGCCCCCACTAATACTTTGGGCAGTACTGCCATTTAACTCCAGGCTACCATTGCGTACATCCCAATTACCACTATTGGTGATGGTACCTGCAATACGCATTTTTGTTGCCGAGGCATTGGTAATGGTTAATGTGGCTCCAGCTTCTA
>JBDKJT010000218.1:0-6792 GCA_039796475.1 Bacteroidota bacterium
CCTTTGTAATAGTTGATAAAACGGTTAGTATAAGTTGGAGGGTTGAACAGCAATCAAAAAAATCTCTTATCAGTATGGCCCTTGCTACTACTAATGCCAGGCAAAAGAATTGAGTATTAAAATGGATTGCTTGCTCATTGCCTGCTGTGCCAAATGCATGCCAACTTTTATTTTAACCAATCATTTTTTGTAACAGTTTCAGGTATTTATACATTTTACCTGTTGGCGATGCCAGGGTTTTACAGTTGCTTAAAATGATTATTGAGGGGGCTTTAGTTTGTACGGGCCATCTAATGCTGTTAAGTAAGGTTTTTGGTAATATTTACGCCGTAAGCCCAACTTTAATTTAATTACAGTGCTTCCATATTAGGTTAAAAACATTGGTACTTCCATTAACAATATTTCTGCATCACTATTTGCCTTTATCTCCAGCCCGGTTACTTCCCAAATACCTATTCCGTCTCTTTCATTCATGGCGTGGCCATTAATGGTAACATCGCCTTTAATGATAAAGGCGTAAACACCATTGCCGGTTTTATGCAGGGTATAGTTTACCTGTATGTCTTTATCTAAATTGCCCATATAAAACCAGGCATCCTGGTAAATCCATACGCCGCTGCCATTGGGGTTAGGTGATAAAACCTGTTGCAGGGTATTGTGCCTGTGGGCTGTATGCAGGGTTACCTGCCCGTAGCGGGGCGTTACATTTTGCTGATTGGGAAATACCCATATTTGTAAAAACTTAACCGTTTCGTTGGCATTTTTATTTTTTTCGCTGTGGTATACACCCGTGCCGGCACTCATTACTTGTACATCGCCTTTTTTTATTACAGCCGTATTGCCAATGCTATCCTTGTGTTCCAGCTCGCCTTCCAACGGTATCGAAATTATTTCCATGTTTTGATGTGGATGGGTGCCAAAGCCCATTCCACCTTTAACAGTGTCATCATTTAGTACCCGTAATGCACCAAAATGTATACGTTCGGGGTGATGATAACTGCCAAAACTAAAAGTATGGTAACTGTTTAACCAGCCATGATTGGCATGGCCCCTAGTATTTGCTCTATGAATAATTGTATTTGCCATCATTGATTTTTTTATGGCATAAAGATACCTGCACCCGGCAGGGTTTTCCATTAAACTATATTAAGAAATACCAACAATGATTTAGTCTACTTTACGATATACCAATGAGGTATTGGCATTTACCAGGTAAAGCTTAAGCCCGTTAATAGCGTAGGTGTAAGTTTGATTATTTAGCAGGGCGGCATAGCTGGCCTCGTTAACGCCGGGGCAAAGTTTTTCGGTAGATGCCAGCCTGCCAAAGCTTAATTGGCTGCCCATAATTTGTATATAGCTGCTAAAACTATTACAACCCAGGTAACCACCCAACCTCATATCGGTAAGGTTAAACTCCAGCCTTGGTATACCATTGGGATAATCTGCCATTACAATCTTTTGATGATTAATGCTATCCAGCACCCAAATATCATATAGCCTGGGGTTGTATAAATTTTGGCCACAGCCTTTATACTGCTGGTATTGATTGCTGCCAGGTGATTTAACATCTACGGTAACAGTGTAAGGAAATTTTTCGCCAGACATATTATTTGTACAGGCCTGCTTTATCAGTTGTACAATCAGCATCCCTTTATCTGTTTCTGCAGCATAGCGTGTTACATCGGCATCCATAGCCTTTACGCCTTTTACTGCAGGGGTAATTAATTCGGTACCGGATAAAACTTTAAAGTGCATTTGTTTATCAAAATCAATTTCCAGGCTCCAAAAGGGCTCAGTGCCGCTGGCGATAAAATCTATTCCTTTTTCAAACTGTTGTTGGTATTTGCCAGGATTTTGTGCCAGGGTTTTTTCCGGCTCTTGCTGGTGATTGGGCATCGTAGTTTTTTTGGTAGCAGTGCAAGAAAAAATAAACAGCGTGGTGGCTAAAAGCCCCGATAGCTTGAGTGTACAGTGTAGCATATTACAAAGTTTTATTGCAGATGTGATTTTACAAGCAAACTACCTGTTGCAGCAACACATTCTATAGAAAGAAAGAAACGGACTTATAAATACTGAAAACATTTTACTAAAGCAACACAGTAGTGCGCTGCAACCTTATACTAATTACAAATGTATACTTTACCCCGTAAAATTTTTGGTATAACCCTATTTGTTTTTTTGTACAATGTACAAGCCGGCAATAACAAATGCCACCCCAATAAATGTATATATGCTGATAGGCTCCTGCAGCATCCATGCGGCTATGGCAAAACCAAAAATGGGGCATAGAAAAAGCCAGAAAGAAGCTTTTACAGGATTGTCTTTTAGCAGGTAAAGCCACAACTGTACCGCACCAATTGATACCGGTAATGCCAGCCATAATATTCCGCCTGCAGCCTGTAGATTATAATTGTTTTTATGGCCATCATAATACAGTATCATTAAGGGCAGCAAAAAAATGCCTCCCAATAATGTTTGCCAGCCATTAATTACCAAAATGTGTAAGCCATTCCACTTGGTTTGCGAAAAGTAAACAGCACCTGCAGAATATGCAAGCATACTGATAAATAAAATTAACAAGCCTATGGGGCTGGCATAGCTTTGCAACAACAAGGGCCATGCAGCAATGGCAATACCAGCCGAACAAAGCAGTAAACTATAAATGGTACTCAGCTTAATAGTGCTACGCATCCATATGGCTGCAATGATGCTTATTAATACAGGGTTGGTACCTACCGATAATGTACCAAGCCCGGCAGAAACATACATCATACCAATAACATACAGCCCCAGGTAAATGCTTATGTTTAGTAAACCATATAAGGCCAGTTGTTTCCACTCCGTATGCCGGGGCAGGCGTTGTTTTAAAACAGCATGGGCAACAAACAACATAATGGCCGATGCAATAAAAAAACGGGTTACTGCAATTACAAAAGGCTGGGCAGCCATCAATGCAATTTTAGTAGCTGCAGAAGCAGAGGCCCAAAGCATAGCAAAGCTTACTCCAGCTAATAAGAGTGTACCATTAAAATTGCCTGTTTTTTTCATGTAATTAACTAATTAAAAAAGCCCGATACCGGGTAAAAGAGATAGCGGTATGTTTATTACCAACCCATAAACAGCATGCCGGCACCACAAATAAAAATGGTAAGTCCGCCCAATACATGGGCATACTTTTCTAATTTTTGGGTGGCGGTAAATGCAATGCCATAATATCCCATTAATACCAAGGCAAGCATGGTAAGTAAAGTACAGCTACTGTACAAAAGCACCAACAGCGCCATGCCCCACCAGCTGTTTTGTGCGGCAGGATAATACAGCAAAGGTATCATGGGTTCGCAGGGGCCCAGCACAAAAATGATAAACATAACCCAGGGGGTTACTTTAAAACGCTGCATTGGTGCAATGGCTTGCCCATGGTTGTGCTCATAAACATACAAGCCTTCATCATTCGTTTCAAAATGTTTGTGCGGCCTGTTTTTGCGCAGGCGATAAAAGCCCCAAGCCATATAGAGCAACCCAAATGTAAACATTAGCCAACCGGCAATGCCACCCCTTACATCTTCAAGCCAGCTAATGCTGCTAAGCGACCAGCCCAGTGCGGCACCACCAAGGCCAAGTAGTACCGAACTTAATACATGGCCTGTGCCACAGGCAATCGTCCAGCCAATTGTTTTGCCCAGCCCCCAGCCCCTTGCTCTTGCAAGGGCAATAAATGGCAGGTAATGATCTGGCCCAGTAAGCGTATGCAAAAAGGCGATGGAGATAGCTGTAATAACAAGCGCTTGTAACTCAGCCGGCATGGTGTAAAATTTTTACCTGTTCCGGCTGTGCAAGGGCCAATATATTTTGCAGGAGGCTATACAATTGCTCTGCACCATAGCCCAATAAGCGAATGAGCAGGCCACTTACGGGAGCGCTGCTAACGCCGTACTGTATGTTTGTTTCGGCAGCCAGCAGCTGCAGTATTTGTAATTGCAATTGACCATATTCATTACTGCCACCCAATAGCATCATACTGGCCTGGTGAGTATATCCTTCCAGCTGGCCAATGGTATTTACCGGGGCAACCGAAGGCTGCAGCAGCAGGTTTTCTTTTATGGCAAGTTGGTTGTTGATAAATACCTGGGTAATACTGTGGTATTTAGAAAAACGAAAGGCTTCGCCATTTAGTTTTCTGCCGCAGGTAAGTACTTCGCCAAATACCAGCCTGCTGTTGTGCGCCAAATAAAAATTATTGCAACAAGTAAATACCGATAACTCGTGTGGTACAGATGGGTGTGGCAAGTAAATAAAAGTTGCCTCTGGCTCTACCAGTACATCCATTAGTTGACGGGCCCCTTGTTTCATGGTATACAGGCGCTGGTAAGCCTGCGTGTGCAGGTGAAGCACAGCCTGGCTTTTTACCTGTATGTGTAGTGTATACTCATCCCCATCCAAAATACCTGGCGATGCATTCATGAGCATTAAATGCAGGGGGCCTGCTTTTTTGTTTTCTGTAATATCCATCACCTTAAATGGCGTGGTAAAATATACCTCCTGCAGGTATGTTAATGCATTGCTACTGGCAGCCTGTATGTTTAATGTAGCCCTCATCTTATTAAAGCCGGTTCAGCAGTATCCTGCAAAAGTGCATATTTTTTTATCCAGCCAATTACAGCATCCAGCCCTTGTAAGGTAATAAGGTTGGTAAATACAAAAGGGTTGCCGTTTCGCATTTGGCGGGCATCCGTTTCCATTACCTGCAGGTTGGCCTGTACATAAGGTGCAAGGTCAATTTTATTTATTACCAGTAAATCGCTCCTGGTAATACCGGGCCCGCCTTTACGGGGTATTTTATCACCCTCTGCCACATCAATTACAAAAATGGTAACATCGGCCAGCTCGGGGCTAAAAGTGGCAGAGAGATTGTCGCCGCCACTTTCAATAAAAATTAATTGTACATCCGGTATACGTGCCGCCATTTCTTCTACGGCCTCCAGGTTCATACTGGCATCCTCCCTGATGGCTGTATGTGGGCAGCCGCCTGTTTCTACCCCAATAATTCTTTCTGCAGGCAGTAAAGAGTTTTTGGTTAAAAATTCAGCATCTTCTTTTGTATATATATCATTGGTAATTACACCAATACTATATTGCTGATGCAGGGCCCTGCTTAGCCGCTCTATCAATGCTGTTTTACCAGAGCCAACAGGCCCGGCTACCCCAATTTTTATATATGTTCTGCTCATTTTTTTTGAAAACAGTTTTAGCTACTGTTGGTTGTGTTTTTATTTATTTAAAATGGCTGGCATTAAGCCTGCTGTTTGTTGTTAACTCATATACAGCCTGGTGTATAACTGCTCATGCTGCATACTGCGTATATCAAAACCAGTGCAGCACAAGCCTAGCATGGTAGTATCGGGGGTTATAGATTGCTGTACCAATTGTTGGATTAAAGGAATCAGGTTAAAAAAAATTTCCTGCCCGTCTTGCTGGCCCAATGGTACCAGCTTTACACTATTGGTTACAAAGCCTGCAGCAGCGTTGTAATAAAAGCCATATAACGCATCTTGCTTGGATATGTGCAGCGTAGTGGCCAGCAAGGCAAAAACAATGCAATAATTGCCGCTTGTTTTTTGCAACTGTACCTGCTGGATAAACTGCTGCAATAGCTCCGAGGGTTGCAGGGGCTGATATATTTTTAATAACCGGTTGCCAAGTTTTTTGCTGGCCAAGCGCATTTCGGCCGGCAGTTTTACGGCAGTACATTCGGCATCCAGCTGTAGTAATGTTTGCAGGTTGTTGCTGGCTGCAGCATCGCAGGCCAGCGATACAAATGCAGCATCGGTATATTGTATATTACGGGTAAGCATTTCGGTGATAAAGCTGGTGGCGGTGGCTTTATCTTTTACTAGATGCAGTTGTACATAAGTTTCTAACCCGGCCGAATGGGCAAAGCCCCCAATGGGCAGGGCGGGGTCGGATAAATGCAATAAGTATAACAATGAGGAGTTCATCCAGGCTAATTGGTAAGTTTCATTATTTTATTAAAAAGGCTGTTGCTTGCATCGGTATGCGGCTTTACAGTGGTATTGAGGGGGCTTAGTAATTTTGTTTTTTGCTGCATTACTGTATAGCCTTGTGCGGTAAGTAACCTTTGTAAAGGAGCGTCAGCCGGCACCAGCAGTTGATTGTTTTGGTAAAATAATGGCAGGTGTTTGTTACCAATTTCGTAACAAATGGCAGCCATTTCAAATAAACTGCCGGGGCAAATTACAAGGCAATCGCAAGCATTTACCGCTACGGCGATTACTAATTTATCATCTGTATACAAAACGTCGCCCTCTGTTAAAGCACGGGTAGGTTGTAAAAATTTTAGCGATACCTCTATGCCGGCCTGTGTTTTTTTGCGGATAATACGCTTGGTAGTTTCAAACCACTCCAGCTGCAGGTAATCTACCGTTCTGTTGCCAATTTCAACAGTATCCAATTGGCATATTATTTCTGTTAGCAGCATTTGTTTACCAAATTGTATTAAAATAAAAAGTAGCGTTGTGTAAGGGGCAGTTCTTTCATCGGTTCGCAAGTAATTGCTACAGCATCCACCTTTACCTCGTAAGTTTCGGGGTTTACTTCAATGTTGGGTGTTGCATCGTTATGCAACAGGTTTTTTTTGCTGATGTTGCGGCAGTTGCTAACGGGCAGCAGTATTTTTTGTAAACCGTATTGCTGCACTATGTTTTTTTCAAGCGATATTTTTGATACAAAGCTGGCGCAGGTTTGGTGCAGTGCTTTACCGGCGGCGCCAAACAT
>JBDKJT010000219.1:0-26502 GCA_039796475.1 Bacteroidota bacterium
TGCCATCATCAATCATAATTACCTCATAGCTGTACCCATTAGCAGCCATTACACGCTGTATCCATGCTGCCAGCTCCGGCAACGATTCTTCTTCATTAAACAATGGTACTATTACAGAAATATCCATATACTTTGCCGCTGTTGTTAAATTAACTCAAGGCCAGGCAGGCCTTATTGCTTTGTTTGAAACGCTTGTTGTTTTTTTCGCTGTATAATTACACCTGCACTTACCGCCGTTACCATTGCACCAATTACGAGGTAGCTAAAGATAGTAGCCATCAACATGGCAGGCGTAAAACTTTTCTTTGCCAGCTTTATCCTTTCTTCTATCTCGTTGGGAGTGGTATTACCTTGTTTAACCAGTTGTTCTTTATAAATCGCAGCCATTTGATCTTTAAACTCGGGGTGTGTTTGTAAAAAAATAAAAGTAAACAACACCATTAAAAGTGTAACCACGATAAAACATTTAAACCCCTGCGAAAAAAAAGTACCAAATTTTAGTACTGCAGGGCTTTGGCGGGTAAAGGTGATCATCGTCCACAATATACCGGCAACATAGGCGGTATAGGTTATGTATTGCAGTTGATTATCAAAATTACCCTTGCCATAATATATAGCCAGTGATATTAATATCATCACGGCACCTGTTATCAATCCCTTTTGTGTAGCGCTTATCAACCGCATATTAATTTAGATGTGTTTTTTGTCCGTTTATAATACCCACTACCCAACCGGTTAATTGTTTGCCCACAAAAGCTGTATTTGCTGATTTAGAGCGAATCATTTTTTTATCAAACACATACTGCCGGTTGGGGTTAAATAAAGTAATATTGGCTGCATCGCCTGTTTGCAAGCCAGGTATGGCAAGCCCAAATATTTGGCGGGGTGTTATGCTCAGCCTGTTTACAAGTTGCTCCAGTGGCATGCTATCTTTTAATACCGTCCATACAGCGCCAAACATACTTTCAAGCCCTATCATACCAGCTTTGGCATATTCAAATTCGCATACTTTATTATCAACGTTTTGCGGCAGGTGATGAGAGGCAAAACAATCAATGGTACCATCTGCAAAAGCACTTATTAAAGCTGTTTTATCGGCAAGGCTCCTTAATGGCGGATTTACCTTAAGGTTGGTATCGTAAGTTTCAATATCGGTATCGGTAAAGTGCAGGTGGTAGGGAGTGGCCGAGCAGCTAATACCAATACCTGCTTGTTTGGCCCTGCGTATATACTCAATACTTTTTGCTGAGCTGATGCCGGTAAAATGCAATTTACTGCCAGCATACCTGGTAAGTTTTATATCTCTTGCCACCACCAGCTCTTCTGCCATCGCAGGTTTGCCTGGCAAGCCCAGCCGGGTAGAAACTATCCCTTCATTCATCAACCCGTTAGGGGCAATACTTTTATCATCGGGCAGTTGTATAATAGTACCATCAAAGGTTTTTACATATTGCAGCGCCTTAATCAGCAAGCCACTGTTTTGGATGGCATTAATACCATCACTAAAAGCCATGGCACCACTTTGCTGCATATCATACATTTCTGCCAGCTCCGCACCATCCGTATTTTTGGTAACGGCGCCAATGGGTATAATGTTAACGGGTAATTGAGTTGATTTTTGTACAACATATTGTACCTGCGTTTTGGCATGCAATGCCGGGCTGGTATTGGGCAACATCATTACCGTGGTAAATCCACCGGCAGCAGCAGCGGCGGCACCTGTTTCCAGCGTTTCCCTGTACTCCAGGCCGGGGTCGCAAAAGTGGGCAAAAATATCCATCCAGCCGATGCTGGCATGCAGCCCTTCTTCTGCTATTACCTGGCAGCCTGTACCGGCATCCAGGGTGTCATCAATAGCGGCGATACGGCCATCCTGTATTAAAATATCTTTGGTTTGTCCGTTAAAGGGAGAAGAGGGGCAAACGATAACAGCTTGTTTAATTAAAACCTTCATGTAAAAAAAAGTTGCGCTAAGATAAGCAAAGGCTCACATTGCTGTGAGCCTTTTAAAAAAATTGTCGGGTGGACTGGATTCGAACCAGCGACCCCTTGCACCCCATACAAGTGCGCTACCGGGCTGCGCCACCACCCGAACTCCATTGTTAGTGGGCGGCAAAAGTAAATGTTTTTTTGTATTAAAAAACATCCATCGCCTTCTGCACAAAAAAATCCTTTAAACCTGGTTGCTTAATTGGCAAATAAAAACATATAAGCCAAAGCCACCGTTAATAATAGCAGTGCTGCTGCACCTGTAATTTTTGATAGGCGGGCTCGTTGCATCAGGCTCATCACCAGCCCCAGCGACATAATGATTAAGCCTGCCCATACCAGGTTGATATAAGGAAAGATGTAGGCTTTGATGGTAACAAAGTCAATCATCTTATCAGACTCTTTAATACCAATTTTTATTTTATTGTCTTGAGGGTTTACTCCGGCAAATTTTACAAAAAGGTTTTGTGCATATACAGTATCATCTACCTGCCTGATGCCCATGCTATCTATCAGCAGCATAGGCGCTGCACCATATTGCAGGCTATCTTTGGTAACCACTCTTAAATTGGCGGTAACGGCGGGGCCCGATAATGCGATACCAAACTTATTTTTCTCAGGATTTTTAATGGCTTTTTCAAATACGATAAAGCCCTTGGAGTAAAAAATACTATCACCTTCTGCCACCTCGTATTCTTTAAAACTGGTAGTGTCTGTATTTTTTTCGGGGTTTAAGGCATAGGAGATATAAGTAAAAATATCGTAGGTGGCGTAGTTGCGTATATCGGGATTGCTGCTCATGTTGTTATCCTTCATGATATACACATCGGGGCTAAGGGTAAAGCTTTCGGTAATGGTGTTAGCAGCTGTATCCTTTTGCTGAAACAACAGGTGGTAAAAGCGCCGGCCGGTTTCGTGGCCGGTACTATCGTTAAGATAAGTTACTTCAAACCTATCCATTTTAGTGGGTAACTGCCGCACCAGGTTAATATTTTCGGCCGCATTATCCTGCTGTTTGGTTAATGGGTCGATGCCCATGGGTATGGCAAAATTTTTATATTTTTCTTCGCTGATGATTTTTTTATTGCCGGATGATATGAGCATGCCTGCTATCATTAATGCAAAGCCAACATGCGTAATGGCACCGCCAGCTGCCTTAAGATTACCATTTAAGCCTATCCATATATAAGCAGCGTTGGCTACTACGGAGTATATGGTGGCAAATAATGCCACATAAATAGCTGCTAAAAATCCTGCCCCTTCCTTTATATACGTAATAGGATAAAAAATGGCCAGCAATGCCGTAATAATTGCTGCTATCAGTGTGGGCAGCGCAATCTTTTTTAAAAAATAAAGACGGGGAGTGCTTTTATACTTCAGGTATTGCGTAACGGCGCTGAGTAGCCCAATGATAATAGCTACCATCACCATTACTTTGTTGTACGAAAACTCCACGTTTTCTGGTGGGGCCAGTTTGGTATCAAATACAGCATTAATAACCGGTAACGAGGTTTTGGCTGAAACAAATAACCCTGATAAAAAAAACACCAGTGAGCCTACAAACATCCAAAACTCACGGGAGTTACTAGCTTCTTCTTTTTGAATGGTGGGTATATAACGCAGGTTGATAAAAAATAAAGTAAGCGACGCAATCGTAAAAAAAAGCAAAAAGCTAAGTATTAAAATATTCATGGCCTTGCCAGCCTCGGTAAAAGCATGTACAGAAGTATCGCCCAAAATACCAGTACGGGTAAGAAAGGTAGAGTACAATACAAATACAAAAGTGAGGATGGCAAATAAATAACTGATGCGTAAAGAGCGGCCGGTGGCTTTGTAAATAACCATGGTATGCAGTGCCCCTACCAGTATCAGCCAGGGTACCAACGATGCATTTTCTACAGGATCCCAAGCCCAGTAACCACCAAACGAAAGCGACTCGTACGCCCATTTTCCCCCCATCATAATACCTACACCCAACATACAAGCGCTAAACAGCACATAGGGCAGGGCAGGCTTTACCCAATCGCCAAAGCGGCGGGTTTGCAATCCGGCATAGGCAAATGCAAATGGTACAATAGTGGAGGCAAATCCTAAAAACAAAATGGGCGGGTGTATCACCATCCAATAATTACGCAGCAGCACATTAAGGCCTACACCATCTTTTAGCAGCTGCAGGTAATCTGGCCGGCTAAAAATGGGGCCATTTATTTCGTTACGGGTAAGTACAAAGGGGCTGTTGCCTATTTTGGTACCTAATATGTACAACCCCATAATCATCATGGCTAAAAATAATTGGGCAGCACTTAATACCGTCATTACAGGAGCTTCCCACTCTTTACTTTTAAGCATTAAAAATATACCGAGCACACAATGCCAGATGCTCCATAGTAAAAAGCTGCCGCTTTGATCTTCCCAAATACAGGCCAGCAGGTATTTAAACTCCAGCTCTTTTGAAGTGTGCTTGTAAGCAAATAAATACTCGATGTAATGATTGGCACAGATATAAAAAATACAAGCAAAAATGGTAAGTACCGATGCCACTTGTATTAAAAAAGCAATACGCCCCAGCTTTGTCCACGACAGGCGGTCAGCTGGCTCAGCTTGCCGGGCAGCAATAAAGTAGCTTACCAGCGAAAGGAGGGAACTAACAAAAGCCAGCAACACAAAAAAATGCCCCATTTTACCTATCCACAGGTGTTCTCCTTCAAATTGCATAGTTAATTATTGGTGTTTTAATGCCAGTAACGGTGGCACCGGCATACATAAAATATTTAATGGTAAATAGCGGGCAGCTTAGTTGGCTACGGTTTTTTCAAGCTGCGTTTTATCATCCTTATACTTGCTGGGGCATTTTAGCAAAATATCTTTACACTCGAACGTATCGCCCTGCATCTTGCCCTGCAGCACCATTCTTTCGCTATGCTCCAGCTCGGCAGGTTTGGTATTGCGGTATACTACGGTTGTTTTACCTCCCAGGCTGTCTACGGCGGCAAAAGCCAGGTAATTAGGATTTTTGGCAGGGTTGTAATCCATCGCTACCGATCTGTCGAGCTTTGCAATAAGGTGTACAAATTTGCCTTGTTTTTGGCGGGCCGATTCGATGGTATCATAGGTGGAAAAATCGGTGGACATCATCAGCAACCCTGCAATAGCTAATGCAATGGCTACCAATAGTACTATATGCGTTTTCTTCATACCGTTGTTTTTGCGTGGCAAAGTTAGCACAATGCAGGTGTACACAGGCAACTATTTAAGGTATTTATTGAAGCCACTTGTTAAAATTATCCTGCATTAATATTGCTTTGGGCTTGCTGCTAGCTGGGGACAAATAAGCTGACTGCTGTGGGTAATTTTTAAACATTTGTAACGTTCTTATGTGCAGCAACTAACTATCTTTGCACCCGTTTTGCCTAAGCTACGGCCCCGGCAGATTTTTCACTCAAAATTCAGCAATGACTGATTTGTCTACTTTCGACCCCAACTCGGTCGGCAATCCCAACAATAATATTTTTGGTTTACCATTTGAAGAAGCCGATGCCCGCCTGGTAATTGTACCCGTACCCTGGGAGGTAACCGTAAGCTATACAGCAGGTACGGCCCGTGCCCCGGAGCATATTTTTAAAGCCAGCCTGCAGGTAGACCTGTTTGACCCCGAGTACAAGGATACCTGGCGCCAGGGGTACTTTATGCGGCCCCACGATAAAAAAATATTAATGAAAAGCGATTACCTGCGCAGGGAGGCAGAGTTGTACATTAATTATATTGCTGAGGGCGAAGAGGTAAACGACAATAAGTTTATGTGCAAAACGCTTAAAGAGGTAAATGCCGGTGGCGCCTTTTTAAACGATTGGGTGTATGAGCAAACCAAAGACCTGCTGGATAAAGGCAAACTGGTGGCATTACTGGGTGGCGACCACAGTACACCGCTGGGTTATTTTAAAGCCATTGCCGAAAAACATGGCGACTTTGGCATTTTGCAAATTGATGCCCATTGCGACCTTCGGAAGGCTTACGAAAATTTTACCTACTCACATGCTTCCATTATGTACAATGCGCTGGAGCAAATACCACAGTTAAGCAAATTAGTACAGGTGGGTATAAGAGATTATTGTGAAGAAGAGTGGGACTATATTGCCGCCAGCAACAACCGGGTGGTTACGTTTTTTGATAAAGACATTAAAGAGCACCAGTACGAGGGAATGAGTTGGAAAGATATTGCAGATAATATTATTGCCCAGTTGCCACAAAAGGTATATATTAGTTTTGATATCGATGGCCTCGATCCAAAGCTTTGTCCGCATACGGGCACACCCGTACAAGGTGGTTTTGAAACGGAGCAGGTATTTTATTTATTTAAAAAACTGATGGCCAGTGGCCGCCAGCTTGTTGGGTTTGATTTAAACGAAGTAGGCGTAAGCCAGGATGAGTGGGATGAAAATGTAGGAGCCCGCTGTTTATTTAAATTATGCAATATGCTGGTAACTGCCAACCCGGCCACAGCCACTACACAAGCCTAAACTTGCAAAACAAATATGTATCACTTCAGGCTAAAAGACCATAGGATATTTTTTGATATTGCCATAGTGCGATCTATTTTATTTGCAGCCGCTATGGCTGCAATTTTTTTAAAGCATGGCACCATGCCCTGGATTAATTATACCATTGCTGGGGTGCTGATGCTTACAGCATTTTTTACAAAAGCAATCGTTTTTAGCCGACGTGCCACTGTCAATCATCTTTCGTTTGGCGGGGCTGTACTGCTCATGGCAGCCAGCCTTTCTATTTGGATGGTACTGTTGTATTTTGTAACGGTGCTAACATTATCCAGCTTGTACAAAATACCAACCGCTAGTTTTACTGATGGAGAAGTTACCCTAAAAAAAACATTGGTTACAAAAAAATATACCTTTAATAGTTTTAACAACCTGGTATTAAAGGATAACCTGCTAACACTTGATTTTAAAAACAACAAAGTATTGCAGCTGGAGGTAGAAGCCGATACCAATATCAGCGAAGCCAGCTTTAATCAATTTTGTGTACAGCAAATTAATGGCTGATATTTTTTAAAACATAACAGCACCATCAATTAAAAGGACAGGGTGCACCAAATAATCCCTGCAAAGTAAAATTGTAACTTACTTAAAAAAAGATTGCTGCTGCTGGCATGCAACCCCACACTAAATTGTTGATTGTACGATACTGCTAAGCCTGGTTTTCTAAAAGAAAAGGCTGTGAGTAAAAACGCTTGCCTGTTGCCTTATACAACGCATTGGCAATTGCACCAATGGCAGGTGGGCCAGATGGTTCACCCATACCTGTAGGGGGCACTTCGCTTTTTACAAAATGGGTTGATATCTTTTTAGGTGCTTCGGTATTTCGGATCATTTTGTAGGTATCAAAATTACTTTGATCGGGGATGCCGTTTGTAAAAGTCATACGGCTGTATAAAGCATGGCCCACCGCATCTGTTACGGCTCCTTCGGATAGGTTGGTAGCCGCATCAGGGTTAATAACAATACCGCAATCAACTGCCGTGGTTACATTTTCTATCACCGGCTTATCATTTTTCATCACCACATCTATTACATGTGCCACATAACTGTTGTGGCAAAAATAAGCGGCTACACCCCTGTGTACACCGGGTAAGGGTGTTGCCCAGCCAGATTTTTCTTTTACCAGTTTAAGCACACCGGCATACCGGTCGATATCATAATCATTGTCTTTGCCCACCGGGTTTTTCTTTGCGCTTTCAAAAAGTTGAAGCCTCATTTCAATCGGGTCTTTGCCCATGGCTTCTGCCAGCTCATCTAAAAAAGATTGCTCGGCACCCGCAATAAAATTAGAGGCCGGTGCCCTGAATGCGCCGGTACTAATATTAGTGGGTACGGCCCACTCTTCGGCAAGGTAGTTAGCAATTGCACCTGCCGGAAACCTGTTGGCATGTAACGGGCTTTCGGGAATACCACCTGCTTTTACATGAAAAGCAATCAAGTTTTTGTTTTCATCCAAGGCCGCCCGGTAAGTAGCCATATAGGCCGGCCGGTACACACCATTGGTCATATCATCTTCCCTGGTATAAATTAGTTTGATGGGTGCATTCATTTTTTGAGAAATCACCGCTGCCTCTACTCCAAAATGTCCATAAAGCCTTCTGCCAAAGCCTCCGCCCATACGGGTCATTTTCACTTCTATTTTATCTAAGGGTAAACCCAAGCGGGCAGATATTGTTTGCTCCAAAAACGAGGGTGTTTGTATGGGGCCGGTTAATAAAGCCCTGCCATTTCTTACATCCGCAAAAAAGTTCATGGGCTCCATTGTATTGTGGGCAAGAAAAGGGCAGTAATAATGTTTTTCGATAATGCTGGCAGCGCTTTTAAAAGCAGCTTCGGGGTCGCCATCCCTTCTTACCTGTTTTACCTTGCTGGGCGATATGTCGGCCATTTGTTTTTTATGCGATGCAGTATTTTCGAAACCGGCTGGTGTAATCACCTCTACCTGGCTGCCAAACATATCAATTTTTTTTGCCGATGCCTTAATGGGTTCTGTTTCGGGTTTAAATGATTTTTTTGCCTGCATCACCTGCCATACCGATTTGCCTACAATGGCCAGTAATTTAGAAAATGCCGCTACATCGCACCACTGTGTTTTTACATTATCAGGATATACATCCACATAAAATGCATCTACAATACCGGGCATGGCTTTTAGATTGCTTATATCTGTTTCTTTTAGTTGCAATCCAAATGCTGGCGGATGCACCAGCATCGCAATCAGCATTCCATCTTCTTTATAATCAATCCCAAAAAGGGGCTTACCAGTTACAATTTTTTGGCCATCAACATTTTTACGGTCGGTGCCAATTATTTTAAAATCCTTTGGATTTTTGAGGGTAACTTTTTCGGGCACCGGCAATTTAGATGCGGCTGATGCAAATTGCCCATAACCGGCAGTTTTGCCACTGGCTTTGTGGATGAGATTACCATCGAGGGTTTCTATTTCTGCCACTGGCACTTTCCATTCGTTGGCGGCGGCTTGTTTTAGCATTTGCTTGGCCGTAGCACCGGCATTACGCATGGCCTCCCACGAAGCACTGATAGAATTACTGCCCCCGGCCAACTGCATGGGCTTGTACAAATCGGTGTTTAAGGAGGCCTGCTCCACTATTACATCTTTCCACGCCACATCCAGCTCTTCGGCTACCATCATGGGCATACTTGTTTTTACATTTTGCCCTATTTCGGGGTTGGGCGACATTAAAGTGATTAGCCCGTTGTCGCCTATTTTTAAATAACCGTTCAGCTGGTACCATTCTTTTGGCAGCTCCAGTACCTTGCTTACACCCGGCTTGCAGCCAGTAAACAAATTAAAGGTTAGCAGCATGCCGCCACCTGCCAAGGCAGATACCTGTATAAATTTTCTCCTGTTTATCGCTTTAGTTGAAGTAGACATAATTTTAATTTTTTAAAGTGACCGGGCGGCAGTTTTTACCGCTTCCCTTATCCGCAGGTAGGTGCCGCAACGACAAATATTACCATTCATGGCAGAGGCAATTTCTTCGTCTGTAGGATTGCTGTTCTTTTTTAAAAAAGCGGCAGCAGTCATTATTTGGCCTGCCTGGCAATAACCGCATTGCGCCACATCCTGTTCTATCCATGCTTTTTGTACCGGGTGATCGCCATTGGCAGAAAGGCCTTCAATGGTGGTAATTTCCTGCTTACCCACTTGAGAAACCTGCAGCATGCAGGAGCGTACGGCCACCTCATCTAAGTGGATGGTGCAGGCACCACATTGGGCCATTCCACAGCCAAACTTTGTACCTGCAAGGTTTAGATGGTCTCTCAGCACCCACAAAACCGGCGTAGAAGGGTCGGCTTCTACCCGTTGGGTGGTTCCGTTAATTTTTAAATCAAAAGTTGCCATGTTTTAAAAAATTTAAATAGGTAAAATGATAACCTTCATCCTGCACTAACCTTGTATTGCCACTATCCGTTAATTGAACTTACTGTTTGTGTTGGCATTTGTTTATAAATTTAATCATTACAATTTTATCATCATCAAATAAAAAACAAAATACTACCACCCGGTTGCCGGTATTGGCAAAGCAAATTTCATCATCCCAAATTTGTATCTATTATACAGATTACTGTTTTTGCTACCAGTTTTACTGTTTTAAACTTTACCGGCTATGATACAGCCCGAAAGCCTTTAGCTTTGAAATTGAAAAACTTTTAAAAATGAGTGCTATTGTAAAACTCGACAGTGTAGATACCTACAATAAAATACGTGGCATTACTACCTTGCATCCACTGGTAACCGTTATCGACTTGTCTAAGGCCAACCCAATGCCTTCGGCAACCATCAATTTTGGATTATATGCCATTTACCTGAAAGAGCTAAACTGCGGCGAATTAAAATATGGCCGCAATTATTACGATTACCAGGAAGGCACCCTGGTTTTTATTGCACCCGGGCAGGTAGTGGGCATACCGCCAGCCGTTACCACTTTTGCTCCCAAAGGATGGGCACTGCTGTTTCATCCCGATTTAATAAAGGGTACTGCATTGGGCAAACACATGCAGGAGTATAGCTTTTTTTCCTACGATGTAAATGAGGCCTTGCACCTTTCAGAAAATGAAAAACAACTTATACTCGATTGCCTGGCTAAAGTACAATACGAGTTGGAGCAGCGCATTGATAAGCATAGCAAAAACCTGATAACGGCCAATATTGAGCTATTGCTCAACTACTGTACCCGTTTTTACGATCGGCAGTTTATTACAAGAGACAATTCTAATAAGGGATTTTTAGAAAAATTTGAAACATTGCTAAACGACTATTTTGCAGCAGATAAAGCCTCCGCCAATGGCCTGCCAACCGTAGCCTATTGTGCAGCGGCCCTAAATTTATCACCCAATTATTTTGGCGACCTGGTAAAAAAAGAAACCGGCAAATCTGCACTAGAATATATACATGCCAAGGTGATAGATATAGCCAAAGAACGAATTTTTGATATGGATAAATCAATTTCGGAAATAGCTTACGGATTGGGTTTTAAATATCCGCAGCATTTTACCCGGCTGTTTAAACAAAAAGCGGGCATCTCACCGATAGAGTATAAACAGCTTAATTAATACCTTTTATTACACACCAATATTACCTGCCTTAAATACTTACGGCTGTCCATGTAAATTGTACAACCAAACCGCAACAGTAATTTGCCAAAAAGCAAGCTGCCAGCTAAATAATTTAAAAAATTGAGGAACTGGAGCAAATAAACGATTTTTGCGCTGCACATGCTTATATAAATGCTTAGCATACCCGGCAAGGCCGGATGATGCAGAAGCTGGTAAAACTTTTTTTATGCAATCGCCCTTTATACTTTACTCGGATGGTAATGGCAATATTTTTGAAGACACATCGCTGTATGTTACCGGCCGCAGTGGCTGGGATGCGCTACCCATACCTGCCGAAGATTGGATTGAACTGCCCGATGGTGGTAACCTGTACGAGTTACCCGGCCGCCGTGGGATAGGTATAGATGTACAAACCGGCGAAATGCGTTTGTGCGATAAAGGCTGGGCTGTAGCCGCTTTTATACCACCTGCCCACACAGGCTTGTACATAGCCGCTTACGAAACGGCACCCGATGCACCCACGTTGCCCTTGTTTTGTTATACCGCAGCCGGATGGTTAAACGATAAATTTTATGTACCCGCCATACGTATTGAGCAAGATATACGGCAGGAGTGTGCCGGCTATGATGATGATATGATTGAAACTGGCAGCCAGCAACTCATAAAAAATTATCCGCACAACAGGCTGGTAAAACACCTGATGGAAAACTGCTGCAATACCTACAATTGCCCGGCTGCCCGCAATTTTGCCATGGGCCGGTGGGAGTGCCCGGTACCATCCTCACCAGCATGTAATGCCAACTGTATTGGCTGTATTAGTTTTCAGCCTACCGAAGAAACCATTGTGAGTACGCAAGACAGGCTTACTTTTAAGCCTACCGCCGAAGAAATTGCAGAGTTTACCGTACCACATTTGGAAACAGCCCCTTATCCCATTGTAAGTTTTGGGCAGGGCTGCGAAGGCGAACCCCTGCTAATGTGGGAAACCATCCGGGAAAGCATTATTGAAATAAGAAAACATACCCCCAAGGGCAGTATTAATATTAATACCAACGGCAGTAAGCCAGAGGCAGTAAGAGAATTGTGTAAGGCAGGCCTTAACAGTATTAGGGTAAGCACCAACTCGGCCCGTGAAAGTATTTACACGCCTTATTACCGCCCCAACAACTACCGGTTTGAAGACATTGTTGAAAGCCTTAAAGTGGTAAACAGCATGGGCGGGTGGACGAGCATTAACTATTTTGTTTTTCCCGGAATGACGGATAGTATTGAAGAATACGAGGCCTTGCGTAAACTTATAAAAGATACCGGGCTTAATATGATACAGTGGCGCAATTTTAATATAGACCCCGACTGGTACCTGGGCAAAATTGGCGTAGCCGATACCGGCGAATGCATGGGCGTAAAACAATTGATGGAATTGCTGAAAGAAGAATTTCCCAACCTTAAATTTGGCTATTTTAATCCCTCTATCGAACGCATTAAGGGTAATTACGAAGCCGATTTTGCCCACTAGCTTTATACATCCGCTTCTTTATACGATAAATGCAGGCTGCTGATATTGCACTGTACTTGCCGGCAGCTTACGCCAGCAGTTTGTAACATATGCCGGGAGGCACGGGCAGCATCGCTGCTGGCATATTTGTCAGACAGGTAAATTACCTCGGTAATACCCGCCTGTATAATTGCTTTGGTACACTCATTACAGGGAAACAGCGCCGTATATATTTTACAGCCCTTAAGGCTCATGCCAATATTATTTAAAATGGCATTTAGCTCAGCATGACAAATAAAAGGATACTTGGTATCTAAAAAAGCCCCTTGTTTATCCCAGGGAAAATCATCATCATTACAGCCAGCCGGAAGGCCATTGTAGCCCGTGCCCACAATTTTGTTGTGCTCATTTACAATACAGGCACCTACCTGTGTGCTGGGGTCTTTACTGCGGCGAGCACTCAGCAATGCTACTCCCATAAAATATTCATCCCAACTTATATAATCCTGTCTTTTTTTCACGTGTTATTTTTTTGCAAGATAACATAATCGGCACTGCATAAAAAGCAGGTGTTGCCAGCAGCAGCAACTTATAGCGTAGTGCATTAACCCAAAAAACTTAAAGCTTTTTTTTGCTTTTGGCAGCCGCTTTCTGCAAATTTTCTGCCACCCGGTAACGGGTAATTTTTGCTACAAGGGTGAGTGGTAATTTTTTATCGCTGGCAAATTGTATAGCACCTTTGGAATATACATACTTACCCAATTCAGCCTCAAAAGCCAGTATGCCCGAGGGGGCAGGATAAAAACCAATATGATTTTTGGCAGCTGCAAAATGCACCAGGTTGCCCTGCAGTTTAAAAGTAGGCATACCATAGCTGATGGCTTCGGTAGCGGCAGGCGCTGCCTTTTGTATAGTGGTACGCATTTGTTGCAGCAGGGGTTGTACCGCAGCTGGCTGTGCTGCAATGTAAGCATCAATGTTGCTGTATATATTTTTATCCATACCTGTTAATTATGCAGGGTTAAGATAATACATTTTTGGGGATGCAATAATTTGGATGAAGTGTATGAATACCAAAAAGGCGCAGGAGGATGACAAAAGCCTGCACCAGGCGGTTACCGTTTTACCCACTCTTTTATAATCACACCTGTGGTAGCAGGCTTGTTAAATATTTTTTTCTTTACCAGCAGGTAGCAAAGCACCAGCAGCATGATAAAACACAGCAGGTACAGGTAAGCAATAGGAGAGTCTTTCCAGCGGCGTTTGGTACGTGCCTTTTTATTTTTGGCTACTATTTTTTGTAACTCCTGGTTTAGTTGCAGGGTAAGGTTATTTATTTTTTCAGTGGGCGATATATTTTGTAGCCCTTCTACAGCATCATTTAAAAATGGATCATCTGCCATGCCTGTTTCCAGCTCATGGGCATTGGATTTAGATAGCTCGCTTGCCAGGTAGTCCATCAGCTGCTGGTTATCTATATCCTTGTTACTATTGGATAATATGTTTTTTAAATCATTGCTCATGATGCTGCTGGCGCTCCAGCATTATTTTTAAATTTCGTTTGCCATTTTGTATATGGCTTTTTACCTGGAGCATGGTGTAACCTGTTTGTCCACTTATTTCCTGGTAAGTTTTTTTCTCAAGATAAAACAATTTTACGCATACCTGCTGCTCTGTATTCAAGCGCTGCAGGGCCTGTTCCATTTGCGTAAGTGTATGCTCTTTTTGCAGGTGCTGTTGTTGCAGGCCCGGCTCATCCGCAGTGCCAGCAAGCTTTTCTGTAATTTCTATAGGCAGTTGATTTTTATGCCGAAGCTGCATCAGGCAGTGGTTTTTAGCCACCATATATAGCCAGCTTTTAAAATAATCTACCTTGTATTTGTGCAGTTCGGTAATGGTTTTTAAAAACACTTGTTGTACTGCATCTCTTGCGGCTTCTTCATTTTTTAAATACTTCATACATACACCCAGCAATAACAAAGTGTATCGCTGCAGCAATATGCCCAGCCACTCGTTGTTTTTATCGGTATAAAAACGCTCCAGCAACTGCTGATCTTCTATATGTTTGTATCTGTCGTTGGTCAAGGTAAATGGCTGTATGTATCAGATGCAGCAACAGGCATATTCCATACTATTAACAAAAATAATCGGTGCTAGTGATTGAAATAGCTGTAAATGTTAAAAAATACGGGCCTCCGTATTCGATGGCGCTTGATTAATTGGTGCTGGTATTTATCACCAAAGCTTGCGGTTTACGCCCGGCAAATAAAAACCATGCTGTTACCAATAGCGACAATATACCATAGGCAATGATGCCGTATTTTATCCATCCGCCCCAGCGGCTTACAGCAAACCAATCGCCGGTATATCCAATAATACTAAGGAGCAGCAGGCATTTGGTGGCCTCCCAGCCAATAGCTGTTTTGTTTCCATCCATGGTATCGGTAAAAGCATACACAAATAAAAAAATAAAAGCCCCATATACAAAAATGCCCGGGCTGCCAATGCTGGCAATATTGCCAAAAAGGTAGCAGATAAAAAAAAGCAAGCTAATCATTTGCACCCATGCCCAGCCATTAAACAATGGCGTAGCCGGTGTATCGTACTTTGTAAAATGATACACATCTTCAATTTTATACACCGGGTAGCGGGCCTCCACATCTGCCGGGCGCCAGCCCGTTGGCATAAACCAAATACGTACTTTATCTTTTAAGCTGCCGGTGCGCCAGGCATCTTTTATCAACAACCACAAATGCTGAAAATTAATTTTAATGGGGTTCCAGGTGGCAGCAGGGCGGGTAATGCCGTACACCGGTGGCACATGGGGCAACTCCTCCTGGAATGTGCCAAATAATTTATCCCAGATAATAAATACCTGCGATAAATTTTTATCAAGGTACTCAGCATTAATGGCATGGTGCACCCGGTGGTGCGATGGTGTAACTAAAATTTTTTCTAAAAAACCCATTTTGCCAATATGCCGGGTATGATACCAAAACTGTGCAAACAATTGTATGGGCGCTACAATAGCAATAACACTGGCAGGCACACCCAATAAAGCAGCTGGCAGCAGTAAAAATGAAAATACTTTTACAATGCTGGAGATGCTTTGGCGAAGGGCACAGGCCAGGTTAAACTCCTCACTGCTGTGGTGCACAATATGCTCATTCCAAAAAATATTGATTTTATGATCAATGCGGTGCACCCAGTAACCGGCAAAATCCAGTACAATAAATGCAATTACATAGGTGAGCCAGCTTGCATTGATATGCACCAGCGCCACCCGCTGTACCAGCCAGCCATACCCCAGTATTACCACGCTAAGGCCCAGCACATCTTTGGTAACATTGGTGATACCCGAGCATAAGCTGCTTACCATATCCAGGTTACGCACCGTATCGTGGCCTTTGCGCCAGCCATACCATTTTTCAAATAATACCAGTAATAAAAAAGCTGGTATAGCATATAGCAATATCATTCCGTATTGTTCCATACAATAAATATAAATAAAACTACAGGCTAAAAATCAAAATCCTGCCTGCAAAAAAGATGGTAAAAAGAGGGCACATTTAACCATTTGAGCGTTAAAAAGTTTTGAATGTATTTTTTTTAATTGTTTATGGCAATTAGTACAAAACTTAGCATCCCAACCGTATTTATTAGCGGCAGCTTAAATCATTCAATTAACCGGCTGCATCATTTCCCTTACCTTTGCCGCTCTAAAAAAATTGCCGCTTTGCGGCCAATTATGAAGTATATCAACGAAATAAATAAACGCAAAACCTTTGCCATCATCTCTCACCCCGATGCTGGTAAAACCACCCTTACCGAAAAGTTTTTATTATTTGGCGGTGCCATACAAACGGCCGGTGCTGTTAAAAGCAACAAAATAAAAAAACATGCCACCAGCGATTTTATGGAGATAGAGCGCCAGCGGGGTATTAGTGTGGCCACTAGTGTAATGACGTTTGAGTACAACCAGCACCTGATTAACCTGCTGGATACGCCCGGCCACAAAGATTTTGCTGAAGATACCTACCGTACCCTTACTGCTGTAGACAGTGTGGTACTGGTGGTGGATAGTGTAAATGGAGTAGAAGACCAAACCCGCCGCCTGATGGAAGTAATAAGCATGCGGAGCACACCGGTGATTGTATTTATTAATAAAATGGACAGGGATGGTAAAAACCGTTTTGACCTGTTGGAGGAAATTGAAAAAGAGCTAAAAATACAATTACACCCCATGACGATACCCATTAATAGTGGTAAAGACTTTAAGGGGGTGTACAACCTGCACGATAAAAACCTGGTGTTGTTCACAGCTGGCACAAAGGCGAATGATGAAGATGTGCTGGAAATAAAAAACCTGGAGGATGCTGTGCTGGATGCCAAAATTGGCGAAAAAGATGCCCATACACTCAGGGAAGATGTAGAACTGGTAGATGGTGTATACGGACAACTAAATGAAGCCGATTATTTAAACGGAAAAGTAGCACCCGTATTTTTTGGTAGTGCTGTAAATAATTTTGGTGTAAAAGAACTGCTCGACACTTTTATACGCATTGCACCCACACCAAGGGTGCGCCATACAACGCTTAGAGAAGTGGCCCCCGGCGAAGAAAAATTTAGTGGTTTTATTTTTAAAATACATGCCAACCTTGATCCCAAACACCGGGACAGGATTGCCTTTTTAAGAGTATGCAGCGGCCGATTTGAGCGTAATAAATACTACCACCATGTTCGCCTCGACAGAGATATACGCTTTAGCAACCCCTACAGCTTTTTAGCCCGGCAAAAAGATGTAATTGAAGAAGCATACCCGGGTGATGTAGTGGGCCTGTTTGATACCGGCAATTTTAAAATTGGCGATACCCTCACTGAAGGCGAAAACTACTTTTTTACCGGCATACCTACCTTTAGCCCCGAAATATTTAAAGAGGTACAAAATAAAGACCCAATGAAAACCAAGCAGCTCGAAAAAGGTTTGCTGCAGTTAACAGATGAAGGGGTGGCACAGTTGTTTACCCAATTTGGTGGCAATAAAAAAATTATCGGCTGCGTAGGCGAGCTGCAATTTGAGGTAATACAATACCGCCTGCTGCAGGAGTATGGCGCCAGCGTGCAAATGAACCACCTGCCTTTTTACAAAGCCTGTTGGATAACGAGTACCGATCCAAAAAAACTGGATGATTTTACCAAGTATAAACAAGCCAATATTGCAGAGGATAAAGATGGCCACTTAGTATACCTTGCCCAAAGCGAATGGTTTTTAAATACCGAACGACAAAACAATCCCGACATCAGCTTTCATTTTAGCAGCGAGGTACACAAATAAGCAAGGCAATTTTATAAAATTAAGCATGCCAGTAAATGCAGTTACATAAACAGTTTAAGCAAAAGGCATCTTACAATACTCAAATGCACATCATTCATTTGGATGATCAACAATTATTTCAACAAGGTTTAAAACTTGTTTTACAAAAAGCATTTGATAATGTATTGCTTTACCAGTTTAAAACCAATGCCGAAGCTTTAGTTTTTTTAAACCAATGTTTGGCAACCAATATTAAAATTGACTTAATCATTACCGACTTTAATCATCCAGGCCCCAACGGGCTATATTTTGCAAAAGCTGTTAAAGAACTTACCAAGCAACATAAAATAATTATTCCCATTATGCTGCTTACAATGAGCTGGCAGCACCCACAACTTGTAAAGGCTACGCAACAAGGTATATTTGATTGGTATGTACCCAAATCAGCAACCGAACAAGATATCGTGTACCTTATTAAACAAAGGCCTTTTAATTGAGTTGGGTATTACACTAATTTGCAAGTAGTGGATGTTTATTTTTTTTAAACCAATCAGTTATTCTTTCTATTTGCTCTTAAGTACCAATATCAGCATATTAACACCCACAGGTTCTCTACAATGATTACCTTCTTAACTTCAAGCATGTAATATCATTTTACAATTACTTATTTTCGTTTAAGTCAATAAAAAACGGAGTAAGATGCAAACAAACACCTGGGCGATTGTTAATAATGCACTATTGGTAATTGGTGTTTTTTTAGCGATAATACTCAGTTGCATTTTGCTGAAACAGGGCCGGTGGCGGCAATTGAGCAATCGGTTATTAGTACTGTACCTAACAGGCATTGGAAGCGCATGCGGCATGACTTTTTTGATTGCAAACCAACTTATTTTTAAAGTACCCATACTCTTTAGGCTATTTAGTCCGCTGCATTACTGGATGTTTCCTGCAGGTTTTTTGTACGTGTACATCACTTTAACAGACAGTAAAAAAATACCTTTATTAGCATGGCTGCTTTTTTTACCGGGCTTACTGCATGTGGTAGAAATGATGCCATTTTATCTGTTGCCAAAGCAGCTTAAACTTGCCTACATGAAAAACCTATTTGCTAAAACGATGGGTGGCTATACACATGGCGAAGGCTGGCTACCTAATTATGCCCACAATCAAATTAGGGGAGTGCTAGGTACAGCCGCTGGCATTGCGGCCATATTTGCCTTAGTAAAATTTAGCAAACAGCAACCATTGATAAAAAAAATATATCCCGGCATTTCAGGCTGGCTATGGGTATTTGCAAGCATGATGTTATTATTTGGTTTGGCTTTATTATTAACTTTTACCAATATCAGCCATTGGAGCCGGCAGCCATGGGTACAATCCAGGATACTGAGTATAAGCTTTGCCTCTTCCTTAATTGTGAGTGCAAGTTTTTTAATACTGTACCCTCAATATTTATTTGGTATGCCCCGTAACCCACAGCAGCCAGGTGATTATCATAAGTTGCCTAAAAATTTGGCCATGCCAGAAAAATCCAGCTTGATAAACAAACAAATAAATGTATCGGAGGAGTTGGTTCAAACAGACGAAGGGCTTGCCCTTTACTACCAGCCATCCGTAGATAAAATTGTTGATTATATGCTAAGCAGCAGGCCTTACCTTATCAAAAATTACAAAATCAGCGATCTGGCAAGAGATATTAATATCCCCCAATACCACTTAAGTATCATTTTTAACAGGCTAATGAATAAACGATTTAACGATTATATCAATGAACATAGGATAGCTTACATTAAAAATTTAATTGCAACTGATGGCCAACTGCACAGTTTAGAAGGGTTGGCCACAATGGCTGGTTTTGCCAACCGGGTTACTTTTAGCCGTGCGGTACAACGTTTAACCGGACAAACCCCATCAACCTACTTTTACAATCAAACCTAATACAGCCAATAAAATATTTTTACCTAACAAAATGATTGTTAAGGCAATCAACTCCAAAGAGTGTGTATACTTTTTTAAAAATGTTACAGCTAAAGTATATAATAGCTCTCCAATTAACTGATCTTTATCTGCAAAAAAAATAAATACTTCTTAATATTATAGTTCGCAATCGTACCTATTATAATTATTAAGAGTTCATCCTTACAAATTATTTTATGTTGCAATTAAAGCGGATTAACGGTGCCGGTTTTATTAAGCAATTATATTGGCTTAGCATTTTTTTAGTACTAAGTGCCAATGTATGGGGGCAGGGAGATGGGCCACGTACTTGCCTGGTTTCGCCTAAAGGCATTTGGGGTGTTACAACTAAGTGGCTTAATATGCAACAAAACTTTCTTCCTTCAGGTACCATTTTTGTACCGGACGCTTCCATAAAAGTTAACGCATTTCCGTTGGTGATGTTTTACAATTTTTCAATAGGTAAGCAGTTTGCACAGGTAATTGGTGTGGCGGCTGTAGGAAAAACTTCGGGAACGATTAAGCCAGCTAACCCCAACGTACCTGATATTGGGTTTACTGCCTCAGGATTTTCAGATGGCTTAGTTGGTATTAAAATTGGTATTATTGGGGCACCGGCATTAAACCTGGCTGAATTTGCAGCTAAAAAACCTGCTTTTTCCATGATGGGCTTTTTTAGGTATTGGTATTCTGGCACTTATAATTCTACAAAGGCAGTTAGCATGGGTACCAACCGCTCTACGTTACAATTTAGTTTACCTATGTCTATGCCTTTGGGGAAAAATGTATCTGCCCCATGGTGGCTAGAAGTTCATCCAAGCATAGAATTTTATACCGCCAACAATCAACCGCCAACAATTACAGGAGGAAAAAAAATTACCCAGCATCCCATATTTGCATTAGAAACGCATGTTACTAAAAATATCTCTCCCAAGGTATGGGTAGGTACAGGTTTACGGTATTATTATGGTGGCTTAACTTTTTTGGATGGACAAAGTCAACAGAATTTAATGAACGTATTGGCCACTGGGGCTATAGTGGGTTATCAGCCCATAAAAGCTATGGGTTTTAATCTGTCCTATGGCACCGTATTATCCGGTTATAATAATGCCAGTGTTAAAATGTTTAGGTTAGCTGCTACCTATACTCATTTTAAAGCAAGCAAAAAAAGTGAATAAACACCATTTTAAAATTCTACACTCACTAATTGTTCACCATAAAATTTGATGTATGAAATTATTTTTGATGATGCTGGTAACTGTTGTTGTTTACTGCACCGTTACCGGGCAAGCACCAGTAGATGCGGCAAAAAAGGCAGCGCTACGAGATACGTTGGCTAAAGATCCCGTACTTTTTTTAAAGGTAGCCTCTAAGGCGATGAAATGGGAAGCGGCTTCCTTACCTGTACATGTTGCCGGGCCTATTTATTTTGTTGGCACAAAGGGCTTGGCATCATATCTCATAAAGTCTAGCGAGGGGCTGATTGTTTTATATACAGGTATGCCTTCTTCAGGGCCCATGATAGAGCAATCTATTAAAAAATTAGGGTTTAATCCTAAAGATATTAAGCTACTTATAACCGGTCATGCCCATAGCGATCATGTAGGTGGTATGCAGTACTTACAGAAAATATCGGGCGCTAAAATTGCTTTAATGGAAGAAGAAAAAGACCTTATTGAAAGCGGAGGAAAAACCGATTTTCATTACGGAGACTACCCCGTATATTATTATCCACCTGTAACGGTAGACCGTAGCCTAAAAGACAATGATGTGGTAGAGTTGGGCAATGTAAAGCTTACGGCCTTACTAACGCCTGGCCACACAAAAGGGGGCACTACTTGGGTAATGAACATTACAGATCAAGGCAAAAAATACAAAGTGGTGTTTCCTGATGGCATTAGTATCAATCCCGGGTATCGGGTATCAGTAAATCCATCTTATCCTGGCATACAGCAAAACTATATGCGTACCCTTGATATATTGGAAGGATTAAAACCTGATATTTGGCTACCATCACACACTGATTTTTTTGATTTTGAAGCCAAAAGCAAAAAAAAGGTTGCTAAAGGAAACAATGCATTTGTAGATCCACAAGGTTATAAAAAATACATAGCAGGTGCAAGAACTACTTATAACCAAGTGATAAAAAGTGAAATGCTGGCAACACAAAAAATCAATAATTAGCAACCATTAAAGTGTACATAATGAAAAAAACATTTTATCTAAGTAGCTTGTTTGCAGCTATGCTATTGGTAGCCTGTGGCCCACAACAAGATAAATCTGTAAGTACCGATAATAAAGTAGTGGCTGTTCCAGATAGCACAATTGCCCAAATAGCCAAGGACGCTTATTTATATGGATTACCACTTGTATTAATGGATATTACCCGACTGCAAATGACACATCCAGATAACGAGGCAATCTACAAACCTGTAAATCAATTTAGGCACAATTCTTTTTTTCCTGATGCTAGTTTTAAAAATGTAGTTCGCCCTAATGCTGATACCTATTACTCTATTGCTTGGCTAGATGTTACGGCTGAGCCGTTGGTGTTATCTCTGCCAGATACAAAAGGCCGATATTATATGATGCCCATTATGGATGCTTACTCAAATGTTTTTGCATCGCCGGGCACACGTACTACAGGCAATAAAGCAGGTAATTTTGCAATAGTTGGCCCTCAATGGAAAGGACAAATACCCGCCGGTATACAAACGATACAATCACCTACAAATATCATGTGGATCATTGGCCGAACCCAAGTAAATAGTAAAGCAGATGGAGCTAAAGTGGTGGTGCCATTGCAAAGCAATTACAAGTTGATACCGTTAAGTGCGTGGGGTAAGCCATATGTTGCGCCAGCTGACAAAACACCAAGCTTTACAATGCCCAAAGGCGACCCGAACGAAATAGTAAAAAATATGCCTGTAGATGAATATTTTAATTATGTCAATCAATTACTGGCACAAAATCCACCTCCTATAGCTGATAAAGAAGCCCTAGAAAAATTTGCTACCATTGGTATTGGTGCTGGTAAAAAGTTTGATTTTAGTACGTTGTCAGACGAAACCAAAGCAGCCTTTAATAATGCAGCTAAACAAGTGTTCGCCGATTTTGCAGCCGAAAAAACAGTGGCAGCTAAATTGGTAAATGGGTGGAATCTTGGCAGGCCGGTAATTGGCACTTATGGCACCGATTATGGTAGCAGAGCGTCAACCGCATTTTTTGGGCTCGGCGCCAATTTAAGGGAAGATGCAATTTATCCATCCTGCTATTTTGATGCTGAAGGCAATGCATTAAGTGGGGCTAATAAATATGTAATGCATTTTGATAAAGACAAAACGCCCCCTGCAAATGCATTTTGGTCGCTAACCATGTACGATCCCGAAGGGTATTTTATTGCCAATGATATCAACAGATATACCCTTGGCGACCGAAGTAATTTAAAAACAAGTGCAGACGGGTCAGTAGATATTTACATACAAAAAGACAAACCAGAAAAAGCAAAAGAAGCTAATTGGCTACCAGCGCCCTCCGGCGACTTTAACTTGCTAATGAGGGCTTATTGGCCTAAAGAGCAAATGTTGGCCGGTAGTTGGATACCACCGGTAGTTCAAAAAATTAAGTAAACTTTTTTACTTCAAAAATAATAATCCCGGTGACTGTTTACCGGGATTATTATTTGTAAAACGACTCCATAAATAACCATCTCCATCACTAATCCACCTTATCAATTTCAAGCTCACCCATATTTATTTTTTTGCTGATAACAGGGTTACCCTTGTAGTGCAATTTTGTTTCGCCAAATGCTACTAGTTTTATTTCATCGCTAACGTTTAATTTAAAATCGGCTTCGCCATAGCTGGTTACGTTACTGGTACGGCCGGTGATATTGTAACTGTTAACCTTGCTTTCGCCATAGCTCGTATATTTTTGATGACGGATAGAACCGGCTTTTATAAACAAATCACTTTCGCCATAAAAAACAGTAACCAACTCATCAAGGTTTACTTCGTTTAGCGTAACCTCCGACTCACCATAAATCCACATTTTAAAAACACCTCCGTTTAAAGAGCTTTTGCATACATGGTTTTCTTCGCCACGCAACGATAGCTCATTAAGTGTTTTATAAGTTACTACCGCTGTTACAACAGTACCCTGGTATACCGGCGTTTTATACTGCTCATACCCATGGCTGGTTTTGCGGTTACGGGTGTACTCTTTAGCACTATCAAGATAAATACGCAGGGTTTTATTATTTACCTCTATATTCAGTTTATCGCTGCTTACACTATTCGATTCTATACGCACACTCTCTTCATCGCCAGCTACAAAAGTAACCTGTATATGAGGGCTAACAATTACCTTATCAAACTCATTTACCGGGTAATTTTTTTGAGCAACGCTATGGGTGATGGTAAACCCAATAAACAGCAGTAATGCAAAACAATACTTTTTCATGATGCGGCAGTTTTTAGATGATAGAACCATATATACCAGCCTGTAATTTTCAGGTGCATATACTATTATATATTCTATACGCAGGGCGGTTAAAAAAAGTTACAGGCAAATATTAATTACTTTGTTGCAGGTGCAGTAGCATCCTGGCGCAATAACAGTTATCTTACCCGCTGCTGTTGTAAATTTGTAATAAGTAAAATTTTCACTTAGCTATTCATCCATTTAATAAACCGGCTGTTAATTGCAATCATCTTATACACAAATGAAGATAAAATTATGCACCCCGGTGCTGTTAATGTACACGGTAATTTGCAGCATACAGGCACAAACCGTTTTGCCATACAAAAACCCAGCGCTGCCGGTAACACAGCGGGTGCAGGATTTGCTGCAACGGATGACGGTGGAAGAAAAATCGTGGCAATTGCTGATGATACCCGGCGATATAAACCCTGCTGATACATTGCAATACAAACAAGGCATTTTTGGTTTACAGGTAAGCGCTGCCGCACAAGGCGATGCAGGTGGCCAGTTATTGCAATACAATACCGGCGAAAATGCTTATACGCTTGCGCAAAAAATAAATCGTATCCAACGATTTTTTGTAGAAAAAACAAGGTTGGGTATACCCATTATTGCATTTGACGAAGCCCTGCATGGCTTGGTTAGGCAAGGAGCCACTGCTTTTCCGCAAGCCATTGGCCTGGCCGCCAGTTTTGATACGGTGCTGATGCGCCAGGTAGCCGCTGCCATTGCCAGCGAAACAAAGGCTAGGGGTATAAGAGATGTATTGGGGCCGGTAATTAATATTGCCACCGATGTACGCTGGGGCCGCACAGAAGAAACTTATGGTGAAGATCCCACACTTACTGCCGCCATGGCGGTAGCCTATACCAGTGCTTTCGAAAAAAAAGGCATCATCACTACGCCCAAACATTTGATAGCAAATGTGGGGGATGGTGGCAGGGATAGCTACCCCATTCATTTAAGTGAACGCCAGTTGAAGGAGCTACATCTGCCGCCATTTAAAGCAGCCATACAGCAGGGTGGTGCCCGGTCGGTGATGACGGCCTACAACTCTGTAAATGGTACAGCCAGCTCAGCTAATGGTTGGCTGCTACGCAATCAGCTAAAAAAAGAGTGGGGCTTTACCGGTTTTGTAATATCCGATGCCAGTGCGGTAGGCGGCGAAGTTGTATTACACAACACCGCTGCCAGCTATGCCCAATCGGGCGCCCATGCCATCAACAATGGGCTGGATGTAATTTTTCAAACACAGTACCAGCACCATCAGTTATTTTATCCAGCGTTTACCGATGGCAGCATTCAGCAAGCCAGTATGGATGAGGCCGTAGCAAGGGTATTAAAGGCAAAGTTTGAGCTGGGCCTTTTTGAAAACCCATATGTAAATGAAGTAGAGGCTAAACAATGGGTGGACTACAAAGGGCATAAAGCCCTGGCCCTGCAGGCGGCTCAAGCAGCAATCGTATTATTAAAAAATGAATCTGCTAACGGCAAGCAGCAGCCTGTTTTACCATTAAGCCCCTATATCAGCAGCATTGCTGTAATAGGGCAAGAGGCCGTGGCGGCCCGCCTTGGTGGCTATAGCGGCCCTGGCAATGGCAGCATTAATATATTACAAGGCATACAGCAAGCTGCCGGTAAAGCCCTAGTATCCTATGCGCCGGGGGCTGCCATACTTTGCCCTGAGTATGCCACCGTACCAGCAGCTTATTTATACAATGCTCAGGGCAACGGCCTGCAAGCTCAATATTTTGATAACCTCACCCTGCAGAGCAACCCCGTGCTTACCCGGGTAGATAAACAGTTGGATTTTTTGTGGACGCTCTCTTCCCCGGATGAAACATTGCCTGCCGACCATTATGCCGCCCGGTGGACGGGCCAGCTAAAAGCGCCACATACCGGCCAACTGCGTATTGGCCTGCAAGCAAACGATGGTTATCGCTTATACCTTAACAATAAACTATTAATTAACCGCTGGACAAAAAACAGCTACAGCACCCAACTGGCTACCATTGTAATAGAAAAAGATAAGTACTATGATTTAAAAGTGGAGTTTTATGAGCCGGCCGGCAATGCCCGTATTAAACTGGTGTGGGATGCTGGTATAGACAGCAGCTGGCAGCAGCAACTAA
>JBDKJT010000220.1:0-68520 GCA_039796475.1 Bacteroidota bacterium
TGGTAAAGTGGTTTAAACTGTTAAAAGATAACAATGTAGAGCTTAAGCTATCCGAGCTGCCTGCAGAGGGTGATGCTGCACATGAGCTGCCAGCTGTACCAAAAGCAAAACCGGCCGAAGCTAAACAAGCTACCACCAAGGCAGCCCCACCAAAAAAAATTAACACCCCCCGTAAAATGGCTTAAAGCCAACAGGGGCTTTATAACTTTATGCAACTCCTTTTTTCTAACCAGAAAAAAGGAGTTGTACGTTTAACAAGTATAAATATTATTGGGTAATGAATTATACAGCGGATATTAAAAAAATACAGCGGCAATACCTGCCTGCAAATTTTAAAGTAACTAACTGGGCAGCGCTGGAGCCATTTTTTAAAGAATTGCTGGAACGGCCTTTAGATACACAGGCAGCATTAATACAATGGATGGCTCACCTCAGCGAAATAGAGGCGGTAGTAAGTGAAGACGCCTGCTGGCGGCAAATAAAAATGACCTGTGATACCGAAAACAAATCGCTGGAAGAGGCCTTTAACTTTTTTTGCATGGAAATACAGCCGCAGCTGCAGCCCTATGCCGATGCCCTTAATAAAAAACTGGTTAACCATCCACTGGCGGCCTCTTTAGATGAAAAACAATATTTTACTTATATACGTAGTATAAAAAAGAGTATCGACCTGTTTAGAGAACAAAACATCCCTATACAGGCAGATCTTGCAGTAATGCAGCAGCAGTTTGGCGTAATAAATGGCAAGATGACTGTAACAATTAGCGGTAACGAGTATACGCTGCAGCAGGCATCCAAATTTTTAGAACATCCCGACAGGGCCGTACGGGAAGATGCCTATCGAAAAATTCAGGAACGAAGGCTGCAGGATGCTCCGGCACTCGACCAACTGTTTACCCAACTGCTGGAAAAAAGAATACAACTGGCCAAAAATGCCGGTTTTGATAGCTATACCGATTACCGGTTTAAAGAGCTGGGCCGGTTTGATTACAGCCAGCAAGACTGTTTTGCTTTTCACGATGCTGTAAAAAAACATGTGCTGCCGCTTGTAAAAACAATATACCAGCGTAAGCAGCAACAATTAGGGGTAACCACCCTGCGGCCCTGGGATATTAATGCCGAGCCAGCCGGGGTACAACCATTACGGCCCTTTTCAACCAGCGAGGAGTTGGTAGAAAAAACGATTGACTGCTTTAGCCAGTTGCGTCCTTTTTTTGGTGATTGCATCCAAAAAATGCAGCAATTAAAACACCTTGATTTAGAGAGCCGCAAGGGCAAGGCCCCCGGCGGGTACAACTGCCCACTGGCAGAAAGTGGCGCACCCTTTATTTTTATGAATGCTGCCGGCCAAATGAGCGATGTTACCACCATGGTGCATGAGGGCGGTCATGCCATTCACTCTTTTTTGGCCCATCCATTACCGTTAACAGGTTTTAAGGAGTATCCAATGGAAATTGCAGAAGTGGCCAGTATGGCCATGGAGTTGTTTAGTATGGAGCATTGGCAGGTATTTTTTAGCAACGATGCCGAGTTGGCAAGGGCAAAAGAGCACCAGCTGGAAAGGGTAATTACACTTTTTCCCTGGATAGCCATTATTGATAAATTTCAGTTTTGGATATACAATCATCCACAGCATAGCACACAAGAGCGTACCAGTGCCTGGGTTGCCATTGTAAATGAGTTTAACGAAGGGTTGGTAGATTACAGCGGGCTTGAAACTTATGTAAGCCATGCCTGGAAAAGGCAATTGCACCTGTTTGAAGTGCCGTTTTATTATATTGAATATGGTATTGCTCAATTGGGTGCCATTGGTATGTGGATGCAGTTTAAACAAGATAAAAATAGAGCGCTGGATAATTATTGCAAGGCCCTGGCATTGGGCGGTACTCAAACACTACCGGCCTTGTACAATGCTGCCGGATTAAATTTTGATTTATCGGCTGATAATATAAAAGTGCTGATGGAGTTTGTACATGGCGAGTTGCAGCAGGCCATGGCTTAACCACTACAAAATAATGCTGTCGTAAAGCCGGTTACTTACAATCTCCGCAAATGCCGTTAACAACCATTTCGGCATGGCGGGGCTCAAAGCCTGCGGGCAATTTTACCTGTGGTACAGTTACCTCCTCCAGGCAAATAGTGTTATTGCAGTTATTGCAAACAAAATGTACATGGTTATCGTGATGGTGCCCTGCCTCACAATTGTCTTTACAAAGGGCGTACAAAATAGAGTTATCGGTGGTGGGTATCAGGTGGATGATTCCTTTTTCTACAAAGGTTTGTAAGGTGCGGTACACAGTAACCCTGTCAAAATTTTCGCCGGTTTTTTTTTCAATATCCGCATGGGCAAGTGCACCCTGGCTGTTTAAAAACAGCTCTAGTATTTTTTTTCTTCCCTCGGTAACACTTAGCTGGTTCCTTTTTAAAATATCCTGTATCATCTGCTGATTATTTCAGGTTTCTAGATTGGCTGCTCTCTGCCAGCAAGCCCTTTATATCTTTCAATAGTTTTTCAACCTCTTGCTCTTTTAGCCCATCATATATACCCCTTACCCTGGTTTGTTTATCTACCAATGCAAAAAACTGGGTATGTATAAACTCATCTTCAATATTAGCGCTGGCAGTTGTTTTATTATTATCAATTAAGTAACTGTGGCGGGCCATGCCATACAATTCTTTTTTACTACCGGTTACAAATAGCCAATTGCTGTTGGCGGGTAATGGCTTTAGCAGCTGGGCACTGTCTGCTTGCAGGCTGTAAATGCCGTTGTTGTTTTTTTGTAATTGGCCCAGCAGCATTTTGGCCTCATATTTTTTTAGCACTGGTACACTGTCTGTTTCGGGCATACAGGTGTGGGAGAGTATCATAAAGTTGGGCTCAGTTTTGTAAGCATCGTACACCCGCCGCATATTGGCATTCATTTTTGGGCAAATGCCCTTGCAGGTGGTAAAAAAATACTCTGCTACATATACTTTTCCTTCTACCTGGTGCTGGGTAACGGTTTTACCATTTTGATCGGTAAAAGAAAACGACTGCACATTATTATTAATTACCGGCAGGTTAGATTGTCGGATATCTGTAATTGAAAACACAAATACAAAATACAGGGCAAATAATATCCCAAAAAATACGAGGTAGCCGATCCATTTTTTTTTCATCGTACAAATATTTTTCCAGTAGCCAATGCGGCTTTTTTGCAAAGCTACAAGCATTCGGCCTGCGCCGGTTATAATTTACGAAAGAATAAATACTTGCAACAATATTGCAAATTTATTACCTTTGGCCTCTTCTATACCATGCAAATAAAATTTAATTGGGATGTATTGGGGGTTATTACCTCGGTGGCCTGCGCCATACATTGTGCATTGCTGCCGGTAATGATTGGCAGCCTGCCATTATTTGGTATTGATATTATACACAATGTTTTTTTTGAGTGGGCAATGATAGGGCTTGCTTTTGTGGTAGGCAGCTATGCACTTTTTCATGGATATATTAAACACCACCGCTCAGCCATACCGGTTTTTTTATTTGTTGCCGGCTTTATTTTTTTGGTATTAAAACAGTTTTTTCACCAGGCCGAAAACTGGTTATTATTGCCGGCGGTTATTTTTATAAGCAGCGCCCATTACTACAATTACCGGCTTTGCCATAAAACAAAATGTGCTTCTCCGCATCACAAACATTAGCAGGCCTGAAAAAATGGCTTATCTTTCTTTTACAAAAATTGATGGCGTATGAAACAACTTTTAACAGGCTTACTATTGCTGTGCAGCATGGCAGTATTGGCACAATCAGCCGATGAGCGGGCCGTAAAAAAATTGTTAACAGCGCAGGATGCTGCCTGGAACCGGGGAGACCTGCAAGCTTTTATGCAGGGCTATTGGCAAAACGACTCGTTAATGTTTATTGGTAAAAGTGGCGTTACTTATGGCTGGCAAAACACGTTGGATAATTATAAAAAAGGCTATCCCGATACGGCTGCCATGGGCAAGCTGCATTTTGATTATATAGAGATGCGCCAACTTAGCAAAGCGTATTTTTTTGTGGTGGGCCGCTGGCACCTGGTAAGGTCGGCAGGCAACCTGGATGGTGCTTTTACGCTGCTGTTAAAAAAAATAAACGGGCAATGGGTTATCATCAGGGATCATAGCAGCTAGGTTAATTTAGCTCTTTAAAACCTTTCCATTTTGTTTTTAAGTACCGCACTAAAAATATAAAGCTGGCTATTAAAAAAATATAGTAAATAATATTGGTCCAGCCGGGGCGGCCTTCAAAAAAAGCCAGGTTAAAATATACACCCGCCGTCATGTTTACCAGCATCCACAACAAGGTTACCGACAATGTTTGGATGATGAGTATTAAAAAAGCTTTTGCTTCCTGGTCCATAATAATTGCTTGCTGCTGCTATTTTATCAGCAGGTTTTTAAAATCGGCACTATCGCCATTAAATACATTAAAATCTACATAGGCATCTATGCCATTTACACGCCCGCCTTCGTTGTGTTGCCAAAATACCCAGTTACGGCTTACCCGGGGTTTATTTTTTACAAAATAATGGGCCACCCACAAAGGATAATCATCAAACTTACCCGCCAGGTATTTTAAATAAAAATCGGCATTGCTGTATATAACAGGTTTTACACCATAATAGTTTTCTACCAGCCGCAGCCAATCTGCCACCCGTTGTTGCAGGGCCTGCTTGCTTGCCCGGTTGGTTTGCTCTACATCCAGCACCGGGGGCATATCCCCGCTTTTTAATGATACGGCAGAGATAAAGTTTTGTGCCTGCGCTTTGCCACTTTTGCCAGCATTAAAAAAATGATAAGCGCCCCTCACCACGCCGTGTTCATAGGCTTGCTGCCAGTTGCGTTTAAACTGCCAGTCTTTACTATCTGTACCCTCGGTTGCTTTTATGAAGGCAAAGCCAATTTTAATATCTTTTATCTGCATTTCTTTTACATCCTTCCAGTTAATAGTAGCCTGGTGGTGGCTTACATCAATACCATGTATACCATAATTAACAGGTATATCAATGCCAAAAGCGGGGTAGCGTACAAATTTGGGCCTGTTTTTATAACGGATAACCAATACAGTTACAGCCAGCATAAGCAGGATAAACAAAAAAATACCGGCTGCTGGTTGTTTTTTATTTTTTGCCACAACAATGATAATGCTGTAAAAATGGGTAAACTGCTTTAATTAGCCATAAAAATGTGGCAGTAGGTGCTGATGTGTTTAAACATTAACAGTTTGGCAGCATTATATGCAATTTTCAAACAATATTTTCACAACCTGACCGTTAGTTTTGCGCCCCTATAGAAAAACTAAAATTTCATGACACAGACGACAAGACGGATCTTTCGCCATGCCGGATTTTTTTGTTGCATTTTGCTAACATCACTGGCATCAATAAACAATAAGGCCATTGGCCAACGTACAGCCGGCGATACAGCCAATATTTTGTATGCTTCTTTAAATAGTACCGAGCCATATACGGTAATTATAAAACCAAGCAATGTGGTTTTTCCGTTAATATTAAAAGGCCAGGAGGAGGCCACGGTAAACTATATGCAACAGTTTAGCGAACGGCGTAAAGAGTACTTAATACGCATGTATAAAAAGGGAAAAGTTTTGCTGCCCAAAGCAGCCGGTATACTTAAAAAATATAACCTGCCGCAGGAGCTAAAAGTGCTGCTAACCCTGGAGTCGGCGTATAATGCAAAAGCGGTATCAAAAGCAGGGGCTGTAGGCTACTGGCAAATTATGGATGCGGTGGCCAAAGAGTACGGTATGAAATATGTGCCGCAGGATGAACCACAGCAAAACAAAGCTGCTGCAAAAAATAAAGGCAGGCAGCTTGCTAAAGCAAACAAACCCACCACTGTAACATCAAAAGCAACCATTGTTGACGACCGGATGCATTTTATAAAATCCACTACCGTGGCAGCCCGCTATTTAAAAGACAGGCGGCGTAACCTAAACGACGATTGGTTGCTGGTAGTGGCCAGCTATAATTGCGGGGTGGGCAATGTGTGGGAAGCAATGCAAAAAAGTGGTAAAACCAATCCCACATTTTGGGATATAAAAAAAAGCTTGCCCGCCGAAACACAGGCTTATGTGATGAATTTTATAACACTCAATGTAATTTTTGCCAATTACGATTTATTTGCAAAAAACAAGCTGCAGTGGAAGGATGAAAAAGTGCTGTTGCCGGCGCATAAACGGCATACCACTGCTGACGATTACAACAGTGAGGTAAGCCGGTTAAGGTAAATAAAACAGGGTATCATTTTATATCTGCCGGTATTACCGGCTTTTTTTATTTCGAAAAACGATATAATACTGCCAATGATGGGTACAAAGCATTGCTACGCTTTATCTTCGCATTATGCCACAAATAAACCGGGCCGATACATTAAACCTGCTGAGCAAACTAACGGCTACCCGTATATGGAACGGTATAAAAGTGCTGAGTAGCTTTTATGCCAGCAGGCTGTTGAATAAACCTGTACAATGGGGCTACCCAGTATCTATATCATTTGAGCCTACCACCAGTTGTAACCTACGGTGCCCCGAGTGCCCCAGCGGCCTAAGGGCTTTTACCCGCCCTACCGGTATGCTGCAAAAAGATTTTTTCAGGCAAACGATTGATGAAATACACAAAGAGCTGTTGTACCTTATTTTTTATTTCCAGGGCGAGCCTTACCTTAACCCCGATTTTTTAGAAATGGTAAAATATGCCGGCAGCAAGGGTATTTATACAGCCACGTCTACCAACGCACATTATCTTACCGATGATAATGCCCGGCGTACAGTACAAAGCGGGCTCGACAGGCTTATTATTTCCATTGATGGCACTACGCAGGATGTATATCAGCAATACAGGGTGGGTGGCAAGCTGCACAAAGTAATAGAAGGTGCCCAAAATATTGTTAAGTGGAAAAAAGCGTTAAACAGCAAAACACCCTTTGTATTCTTTCAGTTTTTGGTTGTAAAACCCAACGAACACCAGGTAGAAGACATTAAAAAATTGGCCAAAGAAATTGGGGTAGATGAAGTACGCTTTAAAACCGCACAGGTGTACGATTACCAAACAGACCCCAATAACCTGATACCCGCTACCAGCAAATACAGCCGTTATATAAAAAATGAAGATGGCAGCTATACACCCAAAAACAAATTGGCCAACCGATGCTGGAAAATGCAGCACAGCAACGTAATTACCTGGGATGGCTTAGTGGTGCCCTGCTGCTTTGATAAAGACGCCCTGCACCAGCTGGGCAATTTAAAAAACGCCAGTTTTAAACAAATATGGCATAACCAAAACTACCAGCAGTTTAGGCAACAGCTTATCACCAGCCGAAAAAATATTGATATATGTGCCAACTGCAGCGAGGGTGTAAGTGTATGGCGTGAGTAATACAGCCTAAATTTTAACGCATCTTTACTAGTTGTTTTAGCCCACCAATTAAATAAATTACCCAACTGTTTTATCTTACAGCCCTGTCGGTTTTATAATTACTTAATTTTAAGGCATGGCTTCTACTTTTAACAACCGTCTTCGCCAGCTGGTACTGCTGCTCATTATTATTATGCTGGCATTGTTGCTGGTAAAACAATTGTATATTTTTTTGCCCGGGTTTTTAGGGGCTGTTACCCTGTATATACTTTTGCGTACCAGTTTTTTTAATCTTACTATTTTAAAAAAATGGAATAAAACGCTGGTGGCAGTGCTGTTTATTTTAGCAACACTTGTATTAATAGCCATACCAGTGTATTTTACAATACAGCTGGTAAGCCATAAGCTTGCAGTGGTATTACACAACCCCAACGATTTGTTGGCCAAGGCAGCAGTAATACGAGCCAAGGTAGAAGAAACAACCGGCATACAAATTTTATCCGATCAAAACATCCGAACCCTGCAAAGCCAGGCTGCCACTATTATACCTAAAATATTAAACAGCTCGGCCAGCATACTTAGCAACTTTGCCATTATGTTTTTTTTACTGTATTTTATGTTGATGAATGGCCGGCAGATGGAGCGTTTTTTAGATCGAACCATTCCTTTAAAAGAAGAAAATATAGAGTTGCTGGGCAACGAAACAAAAAACATGATAAGGGCCAACGCAATTGGCTTGCCCGTGTTAGCCATTTTACAAGGTATTATTGCTACTATTGGATATGCCATATTTGGGGTGAAAGATTTTGGTTTGTGGGGTTTTATCACCGGGGTTTGCTCTATGTTGCCCATTGTAGGCTCTGCATTAATATGGATACCATTGGTGGCCTATGCTTTTGCCACCGACAATCACTCATCGGCAGTGGGCCTGCTGATATATTCAGCTGTGTTAATCGCTAATATTGATTATGTGGCAAGGCTTACAATACTCAGGCGCTTTATGGATATTCACCCACTCATTACCATTTTTGGAGTAATTGTAGGGATTGGGTTGTTTGGTTTTTGGGGCGTAATTTTTGGCCCCCTGCTTATTAGTTATTTTATCATTCTTGTAAGAATATATATCAATGAATTTGCAAAACCCGCCAACGAACCAGCTAATGGGCATTGAAAAAGACATCAACCAATCTAAATTTAACAGCGATCATCAAAAAGCAGTGGTCAACCTTATCTATACCTACAATTGGCTAAGAGAAAGATTGCAGGAAATTTTTGACCGGGAGGAGCTTACCATGCAGCAGTTTAACATCCTGCGTATATTAAGAGGCAGCCCCGTGGCCTTATCTACCATGCAAATAAGAGATCGGATGCTGGATAAAATGAGCGATACCAGCCGTATTGTAGACAGGTTAGTGGTAAAAGGAGTGGCTAAAAAAGTAACCCGTAAAAGCGATAAGCGATTGGTAGATATTACCATTACCGATAAGGGAAAAAAAGTATTGCAAAAAACAGACGAATACGAAAAAGACATCGAACAACTGATTGGCACCCTTACAGATACAGAGGCAAAAACGCTGAATAAATTACTAGACAAAATCCGCACAAAAACCACTACCTGATGAATTATTTAAGGGTTATAAAATTACTGCTATCCTGTAGTTGCTTATTGGCCGGGCAAGTAGTAAGCGCACAACCCCAACCCCCCGAGTTTAGAGCCGTATGGATAGCCACCGTAGATAATATCGATTGGCCCTCAAAAGGAAATTATAATAGCGATACTCAAAAGCAAGAATTTATCCGCTTGCTGGATATGCACCAGCAAAACGGTTTTAATGCGGTGGTGGTGCAGGTAAGGCCTTGCAGCGATGCCTTTTACCCATCACCCTACGAGCCCTGGAGCCAATGGCTTACCGGTAAGCAAGGGCAGCCCCCATCGCCTTATTACGATCCGCTTGAGTTTATGGTTGCCGAAACGCATAAACGCAAAATGGCTTTTCATGCATGGATGAATCCGTACCGGGCCGAGTTTAATATAGATAATGATGCCGTATCTGCCACCCATATCACCCGCCTGCACCCCGAATGGTTTATTACTTACGGCGATAAAAAATATTTTGATCCGGGTAATAAAGCCGCACAGCAATATGTAACAGCAGTAGTAGCAGATGTGGTAAAACGTTACAACGTTGATGCCATCCATTTTGATGATTATTTTTATCCTTACAAAATAGAGGGTAAGGAGTTTCCGGATGAGGCCAGCTACCGCAGGCAGGGTAATGGCTTAAAAAAAGACGACTGGCGCCGCAGCAACACCAATGCCATAATACAGATGTTGCATACAGCCATAAAAAAAGAAAACAATCAATGCCTGTTTGGTATAAGCCCTTTTGGTGTTTGGCGCAATAAAGATAAAGACCCTCAGCAGGGCAGCAACACCATTGGCTCTCAATCAAACTACGATGATTTGTATGCGGATATTTTGCTATGGCTAAAAAATAGCTGGATAGATTATGTGGCGCCACAGCTATATTGGGAGTTTGGCCACAAACGGGCCCCTTACGAAGTGCTGTTAAACTGGTGGAGCAAAAACACCTATGGCAAACACTGTTACATTGGCCTGGGTATTTATAAAGCCAACAGCAATAATGCCTGGCGGGATGATACCCAACTACCCCGGCAAATTGAAGCGTTGCGTAATACACCCAATATACAGGGAATGATTTTTTTTAGTAGCAAAAGCTTAGAAGATAACCCCAATGGGTGGACGGATAGCCTGCGGCTGCACTATTTTAAACAGCCAGCACCACTGCCCACTTTACAACCAACCAACCTGCCCTAAAAAAAATCCCGGCTAAAGGCCGGGCTATTATTAAAAATCGTAAGATGAATATAGGTAACCACTTTTACGGTGCTTGCGCTTTTTGTAAAATTTAATAGGATATACATCCGGCGATTGGGTAAACCGGCTGAACATAAAGCTGGTAAGGCGGTGTATAAAATTGGCTTTGGATTTATGTGTGCTGTTTTTCATAAAGAATGGTTTTATCAATTTTTATAACGCAGGCTTGTAGAAAATATTGTATAGTTAGGCATCTGGGCTTTGCCACACAATAAAAAAAACCCTTACCCGGTTGGGGTAAAGGCTGGTATTAAATAGTGGGGGTTAGTAAATGTTGTTACAACGAACGATTTTTTGGATAGTGCTTATCTTTTTTATAATACTTCACCGGATACTCATCGTTGTTTTTTACAAACTTGCTAAAAAAGGTTTTAAAAACCTTCATTAAAGGATTAGCAACACCCTTACTGATAGTATTATTCATTTTCATTGGGTATTTATCCATTTCAAAACGCTTACGATGGTCAATTATTGCATCGTTATAGCAAGCCTGTTTGTAGCTGGCCGGGTGTTTAATAAGCAATCACCTGCTCTTCAATTATTTCAGGCATTTTTCTAAACTGGTATTGCTGGTTACGCAGCTGTGGCTCAAAGCCAGCCTCACTAATAGCCTGCTGTATGCCCTTACTGGTAAAGCGGTGGGGGGCGCCGGCAGCACTTACCACATTCTCTTCTATCATAATACTACCAAAATCGTTGGCGCCGGCATGCAGGCAAATTTGTGCTGTTTTTTTGCCAACAGTAAGCCAGCTGGCCTGTATATTTTTTACATTAGGTAGCATAATACGGCTAAGGGCAATCATACGTATATACTCCTCGGCAGTGGTAAGGTTTTGCACACCCCTTATACGGGCCAGCAAAGTATCCACATCCTGAAAGGTCCATGGTATAAATGCAATAAAACCTTTTGCATGCTCCGGTTTACGGCTTTGTACTTCCCTGATTTTTACAAGGTGTTCCATTCGTTCGGTAATGGTTTCTACATGGCCAAACATCATGGTGGCGCTGGTGGTAATATCCAGCTTATGTGCTTCATGCATTACATCCAGCCACTCCTGGCTGCCACATTTTCCTTTGCTGATAAGCCTGCGTACACGGTCTGATAATATTTCGGCACCGGGCCCGGGCAAACTATCCAGGCCAGCTTCTTTTAAGGCCAGCAATACCTCCCGGTGGGTACTTTTTTCCAGCTTGGTAATATGTGCTACCTCCGGCGGGCCCAGGGTGTGTAGCTTAATAGATGGGTACAGCCGTTTTAGCTCTTTAAAAAGATTTACATAATAACTCAATCCCAGCCCGGGGTGGTGGCCACCTTGCAGCAGCAGCTGCTCACCACCATAACGGATGGTTTCATCAATCTTTTTCTTGTACGTTTCAATATCGGTAATGTAAGCCTCAGGATGCCCGGGCACCCGGTAAAAATTACAAAATTTGCAATTGGCTATACACACATTGGTGGTATTAAGGTTACGATCAATAATCCAGGTAACCTTACCATGCGGCACTTGTATTTTTCTTAACTCATCTGCTACATACATCAAATCTGCCAGGGGCGCCTGCTCAAAAAGAAACACGCCTTCTGCTGCAGATAGGGATTCAAAATTCATTGCCCGTTGATATAATTCCGTAAGTTTCATAATGCCGTTTGGATAATAAATAACAAAATTACATGCATTAGGTTGTATATTTAGCTATAAGCTTGATATGAAGAAACTATTTTTACTTTTCCTTTTTTTTCCGTTTTATACCTACAGTTTAGCCCAGGAAATTTTAACACCACAACCCCAGGCAAAATTCATCACCCGTTTTCCGTTTAAACAATACAGCGGTGGGGTGATGATTATACATGCCAAGCTGGATAATATACCCGACTCCCTTAATTTTATTTTAGATACCGGCAGTGGCGGCATATCACTCGATTCTGCCACTTGCGATTATTACGGCATAGTGCCCCGCTACTCCGATACCGTAGTTACCGGCATGGGCAGTGCACACAAAGCCAGGTTTGTATACAACCGCTCTTTTTCTTTGCCCGGCCTTACCATCAGCAACCTTGATTTTCACGTAAACGATTACGATGTACTTACCAGTGTATATGGCGAAAAGATAGACGGTATTGTAGGCTATAGTTTTTTAAAACAGTTTATCGTAAAAATAAACTTTGATAGTTTGCATATGGATGTATATCGCCCCGGCGAAATAAAATATCCTAAATCGGGCACACTGTTAAGGCCGGCATTTACCACGCTGCCTATACAAAACCTGCAGGTAAGAGATCGAAAAAAAATCAATTTCAATTTTTATTTTGATAGCGGCGCCGGGCTTTGTTTTTTAATGAGCGAACAGTTTGCACAGGATAGCGCTGTGTTGATAAAAAAACGAAAACCGATCATGACACAAGCCGAGGGCATGGGCGGCCGCTTGCAAATGCAGCTTACCGTAGTAAAAATGCTGCAGGTAGGGCATTATAAATTTAGAAACGTACCCACCTATATTTTTACCGACGATTATAATGTAACCTCTTACCCTTATGTAGGTGGCCTGCTGGGCAACGATTTGCTCCGCCGGTTTAACCTTACCATAAATTATCCTCAACGAGAAATTCACCTGCAGCCCAACACCCATTTTACAGATGCTTTTGATTATGCTTATACCGGCATGGCCACTTATTTTATTGATGGCCGTATAATGGTACAAGATATTATACCGGGCTCACCAGCCGAAAAAGCAGGCCTAAAAGTGGGCGATATTATTATTGGGGTAGGCACCAATTTTACCAATAATATTATGCAGTATAAAACCATCTTACAAAATGCCACCCAGCGTATTAAACTTTTTATTAGCCGGAATAATAAAATAAAAGAGTTGTATATAAAACCCAAAAGCATTTTATAGCGTGCCCATACCGTTAAAATTTGCCATTTGTTACTGCCGGGGTATTACCTTTGCCCCATGATTTATTTTGATAAGTTTACGCTGGATAACGGGTTAAAAGTATTGGTACATGAGGATAAAAGCACTCCCATGGTGGTGGTGGATGTAATATATGATGTAGGCGCCAAAGACGAAAACCCGGATAAAACAGGCTTTGCCCATTTGTTTGAGCACCTCATGTTTGGCGGTAGCATTAATATACCCGTATACGACGAGCCACTGCAAATTGCCGGCGGCGAGAACAATGCCTTTACCACCAATGATATGACCAATTATTACTGCCAGCTGCCGGCAGAAAATATAGAAACAGCTTTTTGGTTAGAAAGCGACCGCATGCTTAGCTTAGCCTTTGGCGAAAAAAGCCTGGATGTACAACGCAAAGTGGTATGCGAAGAATTTAAAGAACATTATATCAATAAACCTTATGGCGATGTGTGGCATACAATAAGAGAACTGGCATACACTACACACCCATACAAATGGATGACCATTGGCAAAGCGTTAAAACATGTAGAAGATGCCAGCCTGCAGGATGTAAAAGATTTTTTTAAAAAGCATTACACCCCTTGCAATGCCATACTGGTAGTAGCAGGCAATATTACCACGCAGGAGGTAAACCAACTGGCCCAAAAATGGTTTGGCCCAATACCCGCCGGCACAAAATATATTCGCCAGCTACCCGCCGAGCCTGCCCAAACAGCCCCCAGGAGTATGGAGGTAAAAGCCAATGTACCGCTGGATGCCCTGTACAAATCGTGGCATATAGCCTCCCGGCTGGATAAGCGGTATTATGCCACCGAATTGATTACAGAAATATTAAGTGGTGGCGGCTCCTCCCGCCTGTTTCAGGCATTGGTAAAAGAAAAAAAGCTGTTTAGCAATATTGAGTGCCATCACTTTGGCAGCTTTGATGCCGGCCTGCTTACTATTGAAGGTAAACTGGTAAAAGGTGTAGATATGAAGGCCGCCGAAGCTGCAGTGATGGAAGAGGTAAACAAATTGGTACAAGATGGCATCAGCGAAAAAGAGCTACAAAAAGTAAAAAACAAAACCGAAAGTATGCTGGCTTTTGAAGATATGAGCCTGATGAACCGGGCTACCAACCTGGCCATTTACGAGCTGTTGGGCGATGCCAACCTGATAAATGCCGAGCTAGATTTATACCAGCAGGTAACTGCTGCCGGTATTAAAGCTGAGGCAGCTGCTATATTTAATGATAGCAATTGCAATACACTGTATTATTACTCCAACAATTAATCCTTACCCTACGCAGATAAAAGAAAATACATGCTTAACAGAACCATTGCGCCACCGATAAAAGATGCGATAGAATTTTCGCTGCAGCTAAAACCATATCAAAAATATGTACTGGATAATGGCGTACCCGTATATGCCATTGATGCCGGATCGCAAGATGTGCTGCAGCTGGAGCTGGTATTTTATGCCGGCAACAGTGTTGAAAAAAGTAATGTTGTAGCCGCCGCTACCAACCACCTGCTAAAAAATGGTACCAGCACCAAAACTGCCTTTGAAATAAACGAGCATTTTGAATACTACGGCGCTTATTGCAACAGGGCTTGTTACAACGAAACCGCCACCGTATCGTTGCATACCCTTACCCGCCATTTGCACCACCTGCTGCCAGTAATAACAGAAATGATAACCGATGCTGTTTTTCCAGAAAACGAGCTGGCCATTTACCAGCAAAACAGCAAGCAAAAATTAAGTGTTAGCCTGCAAAAAAGCGATTTTGTGGCCAACCGGTTAATAGATGCTGCTTTGTATGGCCAGCAGCATCCTTATGGCAGGTATGCCACAGCGGCAGATTACGATGCCTTAACCCAGGCGCAACTACAGCAGCATTTTAACCAGCATTATGTAAATGGCCAATGCATCATTTTTGTAGCGGGCAAATTACCCAACAACCTCTTTGATCAACTAAACGCACAGTTTGGCAAATTGCCCATTACAGCCCCCGGCACTATAATACCGGCTGCAGCAATAACACCGGCTGCACAAAAAAAATACCGCCAGCAAAACGATGCAAACGGTGTGCAGGGCTCCATACGCATGGCCACCCATTTTCCCAACAGGCATCACCCCGATTTTACAAAAATGATGGTGCTAAATACCCTGTTTGGTGGCTACTTTGGCTCACGCCTGATGAGCAATATCCGGGAAGAAAAAGGCTATACTTATGGCATACACAGCTATGTACAAAATCACCTGCAGGATACCGCTTTAATGATAAGCACCGAGGCTGGTAAAGATGTGTGCGAAGCAACCATTGAAGAGGTATACAAAGAAATGAAATTGCTGAGAGAAGTACCCGTAGAGGAGGATGAGCTGCTACTGGTACGAAACTACCTGGTGGGTATTATACTCGGCGACCTGGATGGCCCTTTTCACATCATCAGCCGCTGGAAAAACATTGTACTCAACAACCTGGATGAGCAGTATTTTTATCACTCCATACATACCATTAAAACCATTACTGCACCCGAGTTGATGGAAATGGCTAACCGGTATTTTAACCCAGCCAATTTTTACGAACTGGTTGTTATTTAAAAATAATTACCCCATCTTTAATAGAAGATTACCTAACATGAACTTTTTATTAAAAATACTCATCACCACCGTAAACGTATTTGTGCTGGCATACCTGCTGCCCGGCGTTGATATTGTAAACAATAATTTTTTTACTGCCATTGTAGTGGCCGTGGTGCTGGCATTGCTGGATGCTTTTGTAAAACCCTTGCTTATTTTATTTACCCTGCCGGCCACCATACTTACGCTGGGCCTGTTTTTATTTGTAATTAATGCCTGTATTATTTTAATAGACGCCCACTTTGTACACGGCTTTAAAGTGCAATCGTTTTGGCATGCCATGCTGTTTAGCGTGCTGCTGTCTTTTTTTAATTCGTTTGTACATAAACGTGCCTTACCCGAGCCCAAAAAAAGCCGGTAATTATTGCCCCGGCACCTGGCAAAAGCTGCCGGGCCGGGGATAGTAGTGAAAAACCCGGTGAGGCCCTGCGGCAAGCCCCGTGCCGTATTTGTAACGCATAGCCCCACCAATGCTGCATGTGGTACCACTGCCAATGGCCCCCTGTTTATTATTAAAATAATAAAATGGTTATAGCCAAATCTGTATTAGCCTTATTACCTTCACAGCCTTAAAACGGTCAAAAAAAACGATATGCAGTTCCATAAAAAAAATCTCTCCAACCAGGAGCTTTTAGCGCTATACAAAAACCTGCTGTTGCCACGCATGATTGAAGAAAAAATGCTGGTGCTGCTGCGGCAGGGCAAAATAAGTAAATGGTTTAGCGGTATAGGCCAGGAGGCCATAGCCGTAGGCGCTACCATGGCCCTGCAGCCAGATGAATGGATAATGCCATTGCACAGAAACCTGGGCGTATTTACCAGCCGGCAAATGCCGCTGAGTAAATTATTTAAGCAATGGCAGGGCAATAAAGATGGCTACAGTAAAGGGCGGGAGAGAAGCTTTCACTTTGGCAGCAAACAACACCATATATGCGGTATGATAAGCCACCTGGGCCCACAACTGGCCATTGCAGATGGTGTATCGCTGGCCCACAAATTAAGCAACGAGCAAAAAGTGTCGCTGGCATTTACGGGTGATGGTGGCACCAGCGAAGGCGATTTTCATGAAGCCCTAAATGTGGCCGCCGTGTGGGATTTGCCGGTAATATTTGTGATAGAAAATAATGGCTATGGCTTAAGCACCCCGGTAAACGAACAATACCGCTGCTTTAGCCTGGTAGAAAGAGCCCGGGGCTATGGCATGGAAGGGATAAGGATTGACGGAAACAATATACTGGAAGTATACGATACCATTAAAGGCGTAAGAGACTATTGTATACAGCACCAAAAACCTTACTTAATAGAATGTATGACCTTTCGCATGCGTGGCCACGAAGAGGCCAGCGGCGTAAAATATGTACCAGCAGAGCTGTTTGACCTTTGGGAAAAAAAAGACCCCATAAAAAACTACGAGCAGTATTTATTGCAAAACAACATCCTTACACAGCAGCAGGTAACAACAATACGGGAGGAGATAAAAGAGCACATTGAGGCAGAGCTAAAACAAGCCTACCAGGCGGCGCCCTTGCACCCCAATACTGCAGAAGAACTAAATGATGTATATGCACCTGTACCCGGCCAGCCGGGGCATGTAGCAAAGCAAGGCCGTTTTCCGGCACCTGCCGCAAGCCAGCCACCAGCCACCGGCCCCGAAAAAAGATTTATAGATGGTATAAAAGAGGCCCTGCACCAATCTATGGAGCAGCACGCCAACCTGGTATTGATGGGCCAGGATATAGCCGAGTATGGCGGCGCCTTTAAAATAACCGAAGGCTTTACAGATATTTTTGGCAAGGCAAGGGTACGCAATACACCCATTTGCGAAAGCGCCATCGTAGGCGCCGCATTGGGCTTATCGCTGCAGGGCTATAAGGCCATGATGGAAATGCAGTTTGCCGATTTTGTTACCGTAGGCTTTAATCAAATTATTAACAACCTGGCCAAAATACATTACCGCTGGGGGCAAAATGCAGATGTGGTGATACGCATGCCTACCGGCGGCGGCGTGGGTGCCGGCCCTTTTCATAGCCAAAGCAACGAAGCCTGGTTTGTACATACCCCCGGCTTAAAAGTGCTGTACCCCTCTACCCCGGCAGATGCCAAAGGCTTGCTAATTGCCGCCATTAACGATCCCAATCCCGTACTGTATTTTGAGCACAAGGCTTTGTACCGCAGCATTAGCGGCCCCGTGCCCGATGCTTATTACGAGGTGGAAATAGGTAAGGCAAGGCTGGTACAAAGCGGCCAGGATATTACCATTATTACCTATGGCAGCGGCGTGCACTGGGCACAGGAGTATGCCAAAAAGCACCCGGCCGTATCGGTATATATTTTAGATTTACGCACCCTGCTGCCGCTTGATTACGATGCCATACGCACTGCCGTGCAGGCAACCGGCAAAGTATTGATATTGCATGAAGACACTTTAACCGGCGGCCTCGGCGGCGAAATTGCCGCATGGATAGCCGAGCATTGCTTTAACCAGCTAGATGCGCCCGTGCTGCGTTGTGCATCGCTGGATACTCCCATCCCTTTTAATATGGATCTTGAAAAAAACTTTATGGCCTACAGCAGGCTGGAGGAGTATGTACAAAAACTGTTGCAGTATTAGGGGCTATCAGCCAGCTTGCCATTAGCAGCCGCAGCCCCTGCTGTACATTACAAATCTGGCACCGGGCCTGGCACCATGCTTCACCGGGTTTTTCATTTCCATCAGGCAGCCCCTGTACAGCATATCATTTTTTAGCAACGGTTTAGTATCTTTTGTAAAAAATTACGCATGAAAATACTGGCTTTACTGGCAACGCATTGGTTGCTTTTGTTGGGGGCTGCAGCACAAAATAATCCCATCTATATTACCAATACCAATATTGTAAATACACAAACTGGCCAGTTGCAGCAGGCCGTTACTGTAGTGGTAAATGGCCACCGTATTGAGCAGGTGGGTAAATACAATGCCCGGCTAAAAATACCCAGCCAGGCCACCGTTATTGATGGTACAGGTAAATACCTGATGCCGGGTATGGTAGATGGGCATATCCATTTTTTTCAGAGTGGTGGCCTGTATACCCGGCCCGATGGATTAAACCTGGGTAAGTTTTATAGCTATCAAAAAGACCAGCAATGGATAACCGATAACCATGCCAACGAAATGCGCCGGTACCTTGCCTGCGGCATTACCTCGGTAATAGATGTGGGTGGCCCCTTTAGCAACTATGCCGTTAAAAAACAAAACGATACCCTGCTGCTGGCACCCAATGCCTATGTTACCGGCCCGCTGATATCTACCTACCTGCCCCCCAACCTCGATGAAAAAGACCCGCCGATTATAAAAGTTACTACCGAAGAAGAAGCCCGGCAGCTGGTACGTAAGCAATTGCCCTACCAGCCAGATTTTATAAAAATATGGTACATCGTTTTACCCGGCCAGCCAGCCGATAAAACCCTGCCCATTATAAAAGCAGCAATTGATGAAAGCCACCTGCATCATTTAAAAGTAGCTGTACATGCTACCGAATACCAAACCGCCACACTGGCGGTGCAGGCTGGCTGCGATATACTGGTGCATAGTGTAGACGACAGGGTGGTGGATGCCGCATTTATACAATTACTAAAAGCTAAAAATATTACCTATATACCCACCTTGCTGGTAGCATCTAAATATACCGAGGTGTTTACCCAGCAACACCGCTTTAGCCCACATGATTTTGCCTATGCCAACCCCTTTATGCTGGGCACTTTATTCGATTTGCAACACCTGCCCGCCAGCCAAACCGGGGTAGATTATAAACAATTGCAACAGCATTTACACCTGCCCTCTAAAGAGGATAGCAACATGCTGCAAAACTTGCAACTACTCAACCAGGCGGGCATTAATATAGTAGCCGGTACAGATGCCGGTAATATAGGCACCCTGCATGCATCTGCTTACTATGCCGAACTACGGGCCATGCAACAAGCTGGTATGAGCAATGCACAAATTTTAAAAGCAGCTACCAGTAATGCGGCCAATGGCTTTGGTAAAGCCAACGAAATAGGCAGTATAGAAAAAGGTAAATTGGCCAACCTGCTGTTGCTAAACCAAAATCCGCTGGATAGCCTGGGTAGTATCAACGATATAGCATTGGTAATAAACAGGGGCAATCCCATTAGGCCAGACACCCTGCTTAACCCCTCGCCTGAAGTGCTGGTACAGCAACAATTAAATGCCTATAACAATAGAGATATTGAAGCGTTTTTGGCACCCTACAGCGACAGTGTTGCCTTGTATGAGTTTCCTAACACATTATTTGCAAAAGGCAAAGACGCCATGCGAAAAACATACAGCGGCATGTTTAGCCAGGTAAAAGACCTGCATTGCCAATTGCTAAACCGCATGGTAAATGGCAATACGGTAATTGATTTTGAAAGCGTAACGGGCTTTGGCCCGCAAGCGGTAAAAGCCATAGCGGTATACAGCATTGCCAATGGAAAAATTGAGCAAGTACATTTTTTGCAATAGGGTTTTTTAGCGGCTGATATGTATCAGCCATGCAGGTGCCTGCTGTCAATATTATACCGCAGGTGGCGGGTTAGTTTTGGTAAAAACATACAAGTATGCAAAAACACGATCTGCTGCATGAGTTTCCGGAGTACCAACAAAAAATTCATGCCCTAAAAACCAGCGATAACCATTTTAGAAAATTGTTTGATGAGTACCACGAGGTAGACCACGCCATACACCGTATAGAGCAGGGCAGTGAGGCCAGCAGCGATGCGTACCTGAACGAACTGCGGCTAAAAAGAGTACAATTGAAGGATAACTTATACCAGCAGTTGCAACAAAATTAGATTAATAAAAAAACCCGGTTTATGCCGGGTTTTTTTATTAAAGATTATCGTACTCGTAAATGTCATCCAGCTTGGCGCCCGGCGACATTTCCATCACTGGCTTAATAATACCATCCTTTAAATCGTACACCCAACCATGCAGGTGCGGCATGTTGTGGTGTTTCCAGGCCGATTGTACAATAGAGGTTTTAGCAAGGTTGATTACCTGCTCCTGTACGTTTAGTTCTATCAGTTTATTTACCTTGGCATCTTCATCGGGCAATGCCTCTATTTCATCTTGGTGAAAGCGGTATACATCCTTAATATTTCTTAGCCATTTATTAATAATGCCAATACTGTGTTTGCCCATCGCCGCTTTTACACCGCCACAGCCATAATGGCCGCATACAATAATATGCTTCACCTTTAATACGTTTACCGCATATTCCAATACACTCAGCAGGTTAAGATCGGTATGCACCACCATATTGGCAATATTACGGTGTATAAATATTTCGCCGGGTTGTGTACCGGTAATTTCGTTGGGAGGCACCCTGCTGTCACTGCAGCCCACCCATAAAAATTCGGGGGTTTGCACATGGGCCAGCCGGTTAAAAAAACCCGGGTCATCCTGCAGTTTTTCTGCTGCCCAAGCCTTGTTTTCGAGTAATAATCTTTCGTATGATTGCATAGTTGTATTTTTTAATGCGCCTGGTCGTCCTTTGCAATTTGTTCGCTGCGGTCTGGTGAGCCATTCAGCAAGTCGTGCAGGGGTTTGTACAGGCTTTTTTTTACATCCACCCTTATATTTTTAATGGGAGCATGCAGTGTAAATTCGTTAATGGTATCAATAATATCTTTATCAATAAAATCGGCCCGGGTAGAGTCGATTAATACATAGGCATTTTCGGGCACCTGCTCCAGCTTTCGTTTAATAATGGCTTTGTTTAAAAAAGATACATCCTTTCTTAACCTGAACAGGTATTTGTTATCGTCATTTACAACAAATACGGCCGATTTAAAATTGCTTCTCAATACAAAATACAGCCCTACCACAATGCCTACTAAAATACCTTTTAACAAATCGGTAAGCAGGATGGCTACAATGGTTACTACAAATGGGATAAACTGGTCCCAGCCTTTTTTATAAAACTCTTTAAATAAAGATACTTTGGCCAATTTATAACCGGTGTAGATAAGGATAGATGCCAGGGCAGCGTAAGGTATTTTATTTAACAATACAGGTATAAATGCTACACATAGCAATAACAATAAACCATGTAAAATTGCCGACATTTTTGTTTTGGCACCAGCATTAACATTGGCAGAGGTACGTACTATTACAGAGGTAAGCGGTAGCCCGCCAATAAGGCCAGATACCAGGTTGCCTACGCCCTGTGCTTTTAGCTCCCGGTTGTTATCTGTAACTCTTTTGTAGGGGTCTAGTTTGTCGGCGGCCTCTATGCTTAGCAGGGTTTCCAGGCTGGCTACCAGTGCAATGGTAATAGCGGTAACCCATACATCTACATTGGTAATAAAACTTAATTGAGGGCTGGTAAAAAACGAAAAGAAATCGCTGGCAGAGGTGGCAATGGGGATATTAACCAGGTGTTCGTTTTTTAAGGCCATTTCATCATTGCCGCTAAAACCCATATTAATAAAAATGCCGGCTAAAACCACTACCAATGGGGCTGGTATCAGTTTAAATATGCCTCCTTTTTTGCTGAATACTTTTTCCCACAGTATTTGTATGCCCAGCCCTAGTGCACCAATAAGCACTGCTACCGGAGTAATATAGTTGAGTGATTTAAATATTTCGGTAAATGTGTTGTTATTGTCTTTTTGTAAAAAAGATTCATCCCCCTCAAAGTCTTTATCAAACCCAACGAGGTGAGGAAATTGTTTTAAAATAAGGATTAAGCCAATGGCGGCCAGCATGCCTTTTATTACACTGTTGGGTACATAATCTCCCAAAAAACCACCTTTTAAAAATCCAAAAACCATTTGCAGTAAGCCTGCTATTACTACCGCCAGCAAAAAGGCTTCGTAAGCAGGCAGCTTGGCTAGTGCCGTGGCAACAATGGCGGTAAGGCCGGCAGCCGGGCCGCTTACGCTAAGTTGTGAGCCGCTTATAGAACCAATTACAATACCACCTACAATACCACCAATTAAGCCGGCAAATAAATTAGGAGCGTTAGAGCCCAATGCAATGCCTAAGCAAAGTGGCAGGGCTACTAAAAAAACAACAATGGAAGCAGGGAAATCGGCAGACAGGTTTTTAAAAATATTTTTCATGATAAGTATACAACGCTAAAGCCCACAATGTGGACTAATTAAAAATAAAACTTGAAAAGGATGTTTAAGAAAAATAGTTTGGGGGCGGAGTTTCTATATCGTCTGCATGGGTGGATGGTTGCATATCTATATGCATGGCTACTGCAACCTCTTTTGCATGCAGCCTTGCAAATACGGCAGCAAAAACATCGTAAGGCGGCAGGCTGTCCTGATCTATACCGGCCATTGCTGATGTATTTTCTTTTTCGGGTGCATCAGCGGCTTCCTCTACCAGGCTGGTATCTGTATAAAAACGATCTAGTACCTGTTTTACGGGTAATAACTGAAGGCTTATGGCCAGCAGAAAAAAAATGCTTATCGTTTTTTTAATTTTCAATACCAGCAAAGATATAGGCTAAAGCAGGTAAACAACTGCATATTGCAATCATTTACCCGATTTAGCAGGTGCTTTTTTTAAATATTTAAACCGCCGCAGGCACTAATGGTTTGCCCGGTAACATAGCTACCCAAATCGCTGGCTAAAAACAGGGTGATATTGGCGATATCTTCTGCAGTGCCAAACCTGCCCAATGGTATGCCCGAGCGGTATTTATCGGCTGCCTCCCCTTCTTTAAGATAGCTGGTCATATCTGTTTCAATAAAACCGGGGGCGATGGCATTGCAGCGGATATTGCGGCTGCCCAGCTCCTTAGCGATGCTTTTGGTAAAGCCAATTACACCAGCCTTGCTGGCTGCATAGCTGCTTTGGCCGGCATTGCCCATTTCGCCGATTACGCTGCTCATATTAATAATGCTGCCAGCTTTTGCTTTCATCATGGGTTTTATTACCTGCTTAGTCATATTAAATACGCTATTAAGGTTTACGGCTATTACATCATTCCATTGCTCGGGGGTCATCCGCAGCAGCAGGTTATCTTTAGAGATACCGGCATTGTTTACACAAATATCTATTTGGCCAAACTCTTTTAGTACATCATTTATCAGGGTTTCGCAAGCGGCATACTCGGCTGCATTGCTTTGGTAGGCCTTGGCTTTTACTCCCAATGCAATTAATTTATCTTGTAGCATGTTGGCTTTATCGGCGCTGCTATTGCTGATATAGGTAAAGGCTACATTACAGCCATGTGCTGCAAATTTTAAGGCGATACCTTCGCCAATACCACGGGCTGCGCCGGTTACAATGGCTGTTTTTCCTTCCAGTAATTTCATCATATTAATCTTGTTAATGCTTAATAAAAAGATATGGCTGTAAAAATATTCTATTTTACTGTTTTTGCATTCTTTGCTGCAGGGATAATACTTCTTCCAGTATTGTTCGCTCATTACTTAACCTTGGCACTTTATGCTGGCCGCCCAATTTGCCTTTGCTACGCAGCCACTCATTAAAAGTGCCGTTGGGCAGTGCATGTACCAGGGGCATACGCAGGGCAATGTCTTTATATCGTTTGGCTTCGTAATCGCTGTTGATATTTTTTAAGGCGCTATCGAGTGCAATGGTAAAATCGTTGAGGTTTGCAGGGGCGTTATCAAACTCAATCAACCACTCGTGGGTGCCATTTAATCCATCGCTAAAATAAACGGGTGCTGCGGTATAATCATTAATAACTGCACCGGTTTTTTGGGCGGCAATGGCAATGGCTTTATCGGTATTATCTACCATTACCTCTTCGCCAAAGGCATTGATAAAATGTTTTACCCGGCCGCTTACTTTTATTTTATATGGATTGATGGAGGTAAACTGGATAGTGTCGCCAATTAAATAACGCCATAGGCCACCGGTAGTGCTAATTACAGGGGCATACTGCTTACCCGTTTTTACTTCACTTAAGCCAATGGTTTGCGGCCAGGGTTTGCCATACTCTTCAATGGGCATAAACTCGTAAAAAATACCATGCTCGGTAAACAATAACATGCCATCATCACCCGGCTGCTCCTGCCCTGCAAAAAAGCCTTCGCTGGCATTATAAATTTCAAGGTAATTAATGGGGGCGCCTATTATTTTTTCAAACTGCTGCCGGTAGGGTAAAAAAGATACACCGCCGTGTATATACAACTCCAGGTTGGGCCATACCTGTTTAATGGTTTGTTTTTGGGTGATGGCCAGTATGCGTTTTAGTAGTATCAGCGTCCAGGTGGGTACACCGGCCAACGAGGTAACATTTTCTTGTGCGGTGGTTTGGGCAAGTTTTTCAATTTTATTTTCCCATTCGTCCAGCAGGGCAATACTTAGCTCGGGTGTACGCAGCCATTGGCCCCAAAAGGGGGAGTTTTGCATGAGTACAGCGCTTAAATCGCCGTAATGGATATCATCGTTGATGGTGCTTATTTGGTGTGAGCCTCCCACCACCAGGCTTTTGCCGGTAAGCAAATCGCTGGAAGGAAAATTTTTATAGTAATTACTCAGCACATCTTTACTGGCCTGAAAATGATTATCTACCAGGCTCTCCTGGCTTACAGGAATAAATTTGCTTTTATCGCTGGTAGTGCCCGATGATTTGGCAAACCAATTTACCGGCTCATTCCACAACACATTTTCTTCTCCCTGCATCATCCGTTCGATGTAAGGTTTTAAATCGTTGTACTCTTGTATGGGTACGGTTTTTTTAAACGATTTTACATTAAACAGGTTGGAGAAACGATATTTTTTACCAAACTCGGTGTACTGGGCGGCGGTTACCAAATGCTGTAATACCTCCCGCTGTGCAGCCACCGGGTGATTGCTCCAGTGCTGTATGCGCCACAAACGCATACGGGCTAACTTGGATATGGCGGGGGAAAGCAGTTTCATTTATAATATGGCAAAATACATAAAGCAAGTCAAAAACATATCAATGCCCGTAAATAGCGCTGGTTATTCTTGTACGGTGTTGTTATTGTTGTTGGCTGCTTCTTCATGCAGGTAGTCTTTTCGTTTCAGCTCAAAATTTCGGCCGAGGTATAATCTTCGTACTTGCTCATCACCTGCAAGTTCCTCTGCTGTGCCATGTTTAAATATTTTGCCATCAATAAGCAGGTAGGCCCTGTCGCAAATAGAGAGGGTTTCATTTACATTATGATCGGTAATAAGGATGCCGATATTTTTATATTTTAAACGGGCTACAATGGATTGTATATCTTCTACTGCAATAGGGTCAACGCCGGCAAAGGGTTCATCCAGCAAAACAAATTTAGGGTCTACCGCCAGAGCCCGGGCAATTTCGGTTCTTCTTCTTTCGCCACCACTAAGGGTGTCGCCATTATTTTTTCTTACTTTTTGCAGGTTAAATTCATCCAGTAATTGCTCCAGTTTGCTTTTTTGTTCGGCCCGGGTAAGGTTGGTCATTTCCAGCACAGCGGTAATGTTATCCTCCACCGTTAGTTTTCTAAACACACTGGCCTCTTGCGGCAGGTAGCCAATGCCTAGTTTGGCCCGCTGGTACATGGGCATTTTGGTGATATTTAAATCATCTAAAAACACTTCGCCCTCATCTGGTTTTACCAGGCCCACCACTTGGTAAAAAGAGGTGGTTTTGCCGGCGCCGTTGGGGCCCAGCAAACCTACAATTTCGCCCTGCTTTACGTTAAACGACACATGGTTTACCACGGTACGGCTGCCGTAAATTTTTACCAGGTTATTGGTTTGTATGGTTTGTTGTATTGCCATAGCAACAAAAATAGCGCAAAGCGTTAATTATGCTGTCATCAATTAATATTTAACATTGTTTGTGCTTAATTGCTATTAAAGTAAATTCGCAAATATTTTAATAACAAACATGAAAGTTACCGACCACATTGCGCAGGCTAAAGACACCCTGGTATCGTTTGAAATTTTGCCGCCCTTAAAAGGAAAAAGCATCAACACTATTTACAATCATCTTAATCCGCTGATGGAGTTTAAACCCTCCTTTATAAATGTTACTTACCACCGCAGCGAAACCATGTTTAAAAAAAAGGCGGATGGTACTTTTGAAAAAGTAGAAGTGCGTAAACGGCCCGGTACGGTAGCCATTTGTGCGGCTATCAAAAATCATTATAATGTAGATACAGTGCCTCACCTTATATGTGGGGGCTTTACTAAAAGAGATACCGAGGATGCACTGATAGATCTTAATTTTTTGGGAATAGATAATGTGTTGGCGTTAAGAGGCGATGCACCCAAAAACGAGGCTAATTTTGAATCGGAACCCGGCGGACATGCCTATGCGGTAGACTTGCTGCGGCAGGTGGTAAACCTGCGCAATGGCATTTACCTGGAGGATGATATTAAAGACGGTGGCAAAGCAGATTTTTGTATTGGTACTGCCGGCTACCCCGAAAAACATTTTGAAGCGCCCAATATTGAAACCGATTTGCAAAACTTAAAAGCCAAAGTAGATGCCGGTGCCGATTATATTATGACGCAAATGTTTTTTAACAACAATAAATTTTACGAGTTTGTAAAAAACTGCAGGGCCATTGGTATTAATGTACCCATTATACCGGGCTTAAAGCCAATTACCAATAAAAAGCAACTATCCATACTGCCTAAAATTTTTCATGTGGATATACCCACCGATTTGTCAGATGCATTGATGAAGGCTAAAACAGATGAGGAGACAGAAAAAATTGGTACCGAGTGGCTAATTCAACAATCTAAAGAGTTAAAAGCTTTTGGAGTACCGGTGCTGCATTACTACACATTGGGCAAACCCAAAGTAATATACAATGTAGTAAAAGAAATAAGGTAAGCCAAGATGATAAAGGCTGTGCCAGCAGCGATATGACTAAACAGCCATTGTATTAAACAATGGCTGTTTAAATTTATGAGGCTATAAGTTTTTTAAAATAGCCATGTTGCTATTGCCACAGCCACCTCAGCGCTAATTATGGTAGCAATGTTTTAAAAACGGCTTCGTTCACCTTTACAGGGTATTTCTTTTTAAGCATCTCCACCCATTTTTCTTCCAGGTAGGTTTGGTATTCGTTTATAACCAATCCCCGGGCTTCTTCAAAACTACGGGGTTGATTGGCAGGGTATAGTTTTAGGATGTGTACAAAGCCGGCGGTATTATCTCCTGCATTTAGCAAGGCATTGGTAACGGTACCTTCTTTTAGTATTGTGCCAGTAGGTATTTGCAGTTGTGCCAGCTCATACCGGCCAGAGTCGGCTAGTATGCTGCCGCCACTTTCTTCTACCAGGGTATGCCAGTTTTTTCCGTTTTTAATATTACTGGCTGCGGCTTGTGCGGTTTGCAGGTTGCTGCAATTAAACAGGCAGGCGCTGGCACTTTCGGCCCAACTATATTTAGCCTGGTTGGCCTCGTAAAATTTTTTTAGCCCATTGGTATCGGCCGCCGCTTTACTCCAGATATTTCTTTCCATTATTTCAAACAACATATTACCCTCTTTAAATTCCTGCAGCTGGTATTTAAAATCGGGGTTGTATTGGTGCAGGTGTTTTCGGTAATACTCTGTAATTACTGTATGGCTGTATTTTTCCAGCAGGGCAGCATTGCTTTCGCCTTTGTATACATCGGGGTTAAGCTTATAATCATTTACAAACTGAAGCCAGTTACCACCGGTAACGGTTGATTGCGGAAAACTAAAAAGGGGCTTATTGCTGATCGGGAATTTTTTTACAATACCACTTGCTGCCACACTATCGGCATACTTAAACAATAGTTCGTCTTTAACCAGGGTGTTTCTTTTAAAACCTGTTTTGGTGCTAATGTCTTTAATAAAATTATTTTTTGCAATGCTCATCCGGGCATCTTGCTGTACTTGCTGCTTTAACTGTGCCAGGTATTCTTCATTGTTTTTATCGGTGGGGGTTGGTGTATGCTGCAAGCGTTTAACAATATGATAGCCATAACCGGTGTAGATGGGTTTGCTGATGTCTCCATCTTTTTGAAGGGCAAACACTGCTTTTTCAAAAGGCAAATCGTATTTGCCGGTACCAAATTCAGGCAGCTCGCCACCATTCATATAGGTAAGGCGATCGTCGCTATATTTTTTTGCCAGCTCGGTAAAGTTAGCACCAGCCTGCAATTGCTGATAGATAGAATCGGCTCTTTTTTCTATTACTTTTAGCTGGGCTCCGGTAACATCGGGGGGGATGGCCAGCAATACCTGTGCTATCTTCCAGCGGCCGGCACTTGGCCGTTCGCCTTCGTTTTTAAAAACATGCAGGGCAGATTTTGTTTTGTAAACTGCCGTAACAGCGCCTGCAGGCAGGGCATACAACATGTTTTCTATGCTGTAGGGCAACGAAAAGCAGGTGATGTATCCCAGATCGGTACCTTTTGTTTTGGTAACTTTTTCAGAGATGTCGTCAACCAATGCATCGTAATTGGTTTGGCCATTTAGTAAACTTTCTCTTACAAGGTTAATGGCTTTATTGGCTTTGGCGGCATCTCCTTCGTTCATGCGCTCATTAAAGGGAACCTGGAAATGCAGTACATGAATATCTTTTTGGCTACGGATAAACGCTTCGGCCACCATGTTGTTTACCGTTTTTTCATCGGTAAGGTAATTTTCTTCCAGCTGGTTGCGAAAGTTTTGGATGTCGTATTGTATTTGCTGCAACGTATCCAGTTTTTGCAGCGATGCTTCCTTTACTTTTAATTTAAAGCGTATGTACAGCTCCAGGTATTCTTTTAAAGATTGTTCTTTATCTGCAACGGGTGTTTTGTTTTTATTATAAGCCCTTACAAATTCATCTTTACTTACTGTATTGTTGCCGTAGGTAAACAGGGTTTGTGCATTTATGCCGGCCAGTGCTGTTATGGCCATTAGCAACAAAAAAATCTTCTTCATCATACTGGGCGTTGATTATTTTTTTTGTGTAAGTTTTACCTGCAGCAACTCATCTAACTGTTGCCAGGTTAATTTTTTTGCAATGATGTTTTTTTCTTTATCCAGCAAAAACAGGGTGGGGGTCATGGTAATATCATACAGTTGCCTAAAGCTGGGGCGTTGTGCGGCTGCGTCTGCTTCTTCCATTTTTTTGGTAGGGTATACATTTATCCACTCTTCAATATGGTGCTCTTTTATATACGCTTGCCAGGCGCTGGTAACATCCTCTTTGGAGTCGGCCGTTAGTACCGCATAAATTTTTACACCATCTTTTTTCCAGCTGGCTCTGTAGATAGAATCAAGCTTTGGTACTTCTTCTTTACAATGCCCACAGTTAGGATCCCAAAAGCATACCACGGTATATGCTGCATTTACATTGTACAGGCTGTTGGGTTTGCCTTGTGTATCCAGCATCTCAAGGTCGGCCGCCCGGGCGCCAATTAAATTAGCCATCAGCATATAGGCCCGGCGGTTAATGGTTTGCATTTGTTTATCATTTAACCAACTGGTAAGGCCTTTACTGTGGTATTTTTCAAACAGATGAACAAATACTGCATCCTGCCCCATGTATTTGGGGTTGATGTATTCGTCGGTTAACCAGTTTAGTAAAAACTTGTACATCTCTGGCGAGCTCCTGGCTAACAGCAGCTGGTAATCGGCCTCTTTAATGATAGAATCGGGGTGCTGCACCAAAACATCCCGGTAATATTTTTCGAATTTTGGTAAAAAAAATGGCGACCGAATAATGCGGTCGTCCATAAACGTTACACCATCCCAGTAATGTTGCTTATAGTGATAATAATTTTGCAAACTATCTGTATGTGTTTGGGGGTTGGGTATCAGTAAGGGCGCCTCCTTCATGGCGCTTAATACACTTGCCAGCATAGATTTGGGCTGGGTTTTTACAATGCCTTCCCTGTAATCGTTTAGCTCTTTATTAAGCCGGTTGTAATTGGCTTCGTGTTTTACAGAGTCTGCCTTTGTTTTGCTTTGCATATATGCTGTACGCTCTGCATCCCATTGTTTGCCTTTTACAGCCATATACTGTTGGTATTGCTGAAAAGGAATATTTTCCTTAGAGCCGGTTACCACCGTTTTGTTGAGTAAATCGGAGGTGTCAATTTTTACAGTTATCAGTTGTTCTTTATCAATAAAAAAATCAACCAGCTTGTTTTTGCCGGGCAGTACCATGGCATAAATGCCGGGAGGCAGTTTTCTTTTACCTTCAAAAATGGCCATACCCTTGCTGTTAACTGCGGCAGAGTCTTCTACATTTAGGTTTTTACCCATGTGGTAAGTAAGGTAGGCAATACCATTATGGTATTGAGGTGCCTGTAGCGTAATTTTAAAAGATTGGGCAAATACGGTAATAGAGGTAATGGATAAAAAAATGCTCAATAGTTGTTTCATACCTAGGTTTGTAAAGAAACAAAAGTATCTAAAATCGGCCGTTTGGCCGCACATGCATTTTTTAACGGGTTTAAAAATTACAAATCGTTAACAAAACAGAGAATGCTATTTTTGCCGCCGTGAAACGTAAGAAATATACAATACAAAACCTGCCAGTAACTGGCTATGCATCCGAAGGTAAATCGCTGGCAAAAGTAGATGGCAAAGTAATTTTTATTGAAGGTGCTGTACCCGGCGATGTGGTAGATGTGTTTGTAAGCACCAATAAAAAAGACTGGGCCGAAGGGCGGGTTACCAACTTTATTACCTACTCAGCCGAAAGGGCTGCACCCTTTTGTAAACATTTTGGTATGTGTGGCGGCTGTAAATGGCAAATGCTGCCCTATGATAAACAGCTGGAGTATAAGCAGCAGGAGGTGGCTCAAAACCTGCGCCGTATTGGTAAGGTACAACTGCCCGAAATATTGCCCATTGCAGGCAGCCAGCAAACCATCCATTACCGAAATAAAATGGAGTTTACGTTTAGCACCAAACGGTATTTAACCGAGCAAGAAATAAAAACACTGCCACCGAAGGCAGCACCCACCGCATTGCCATCGGTGCCGGCAACCGAAGGTAAAAATGAAACAACAGCAGCAGCCCGGTCTGTTTTTATCAGCGATGCAGCGGCTAACACCGAGCAGGGCGCACTGGGCTTGCATGTGCCCCGGATATTTGATAAAGTAATTGACATACAGGAGTGCTTTTTAATGGATGATGTAAATAACCAGGTACGTAACAGCATCCGTGATTTTGCAAAAGCCAGCCGTTATGCTTTTTATGATATTAAGCAACACACCGGTTGGCTGCGTAATATTATTATCCGCTATTGCAGCACCGGCGAGCTAATGGTAAATATTTGCCTGGGTTTTGAAGATGCGGTGGAAAGAAAAAAACTGCTCGACCATGTTTTAAAAACGGTGCCATCTATTACCACGCTGCTGTATACCATCAATCCCAAATGGAACGATAGTATTTACGATTTGCATCCACAAGTGTATTTTGGTAAGGGCTACGCTATTGAACAATTAGAAGACTTTAAATTTAAAATTGGCCCTAAATCGTTTTTTCAAACCAATACCCAACAGGCAGAAAAACTATACAGCATTACCCGTGATTTTGCCGGATTAACAGGCACCGAAATTGTATACGACCTGTACTGCGGTACGGGCAGTATTGGTATTTTTGTAAGCAAGCAGGCCAAAAAAATAATAGGTGTAGAGGTAGTAGCCGAAGCCATACAAGATGCTAAAGAAAATGCGGCACTAAACAATATACAACATGCCGAGTTTTTTGCCGGCGATGTAATTGATATTTGTGATGATAACTTTTTTGTTCAGCATGGTAAGCCAGATGTAATTATAACCGATCCGCCAAGGGCGGGCATGCATGCCAAGCTGGTAGAAAAATTATTGCAAATGGCTGCACCCAAAATTGTGTATGTAAGCTGTAACCCTGCAACGCAGGCACGGGATCTTGCCCTGCTGGACGAAAAATATACGGTACAAAAAATTCAGCCGGTAGATATGTTTCCACACACCCATCATATTGAGTGTGTGGTATTGCTAACATTAAGGTAGCAGGCTACCAGTTTAGTTACACTACAGGCAGCTGCAATAAAAGCAGCTATGCATACACACCCTATCCATTGCTTTGCTAATTTAAAGAGCATCACTACCACACAACCTGCAGGTATGAAAAAACTATTATTGATTGCCGTTACATTATTGCTGCAAACAGCCTATGCACAAAATAACCCTGCTGCATTTAGTAAGCCGCCCCAATGGAGCCAGCAAGCTATTTGGTACCAAATATTTGCAGAGCGTTTTTACAACGGCGATACCAGCAACGACCCCACCCTGGCAGATATTACCGTGCCTACGCAAATGGAGCCACCTGCTAACTGGGCCGTTACACCATGGACACAAAACTGGTATGGCCAGCAAAGCTGGGAGCAGCAGCTGAGCAAACCTTTTAACGAAACCATCCAGTTTAGGCGGTATGGCGGCGATTTGCAGGGTGTGCTGGATAAGTTGGATTACCTGCAACAACTGGGTGTAAATGCTTTATTTATTAACCCAATTAATGATGCACCCTCATTACATAAATACGATGCCCGTAGCTATCACCATGTAGATGTGCATTTGGGTCCGGATCCGGAAGGGGATAAAAAAATAATAGCAGCCGAAGACCCTGCTAACCCAGATAGCTGGCAATGGACAAGTGCCGACAAATTATTTTTGAAACTGGTAGAAACCTGTCACCAAAAAGGCATGCGTATCATTATGGATTACTCCTGGAACCATACCGGTATTTTATTTTGGGCCTGGCAGGATGTGGTAAAAAACCAACAAAACAGCCAATACAAAAATTGGTTTGATATTACCAGGTTTGATGATGCCAGCACCCCCCAAAACGAATTTGCCTATAATGGATGGCTGGGTAACGCCAGCCTGCCCGAAATAAAAAAGGTAAATATTACTACCCAACGAAAAGTGGGCCACCCTTACGAAGGAGATATTAATGAAGCAGCTAAGCAACACCAGTTTGCCGTTGCTAAAAGATGGTTGGCGCCAGCTGCTGATAAAAGTAAAGGAGTAGATGGCTTTAGGCTGGATGTAGCCGACCAGGTGGGGCTTGTTTTTTGGCGGGATTTTAGAAAACACGTACGCAGCATAAACCCCGATGCATACCTGGTTGGAGAAATATGGTGGCAGCAATGGCCCGATCAGCTAATGAACCCGGCGCCCTATACACAGGGTGATATTTTTGACGCCGTAATGTTTTACCAGGCTTACCGGCCAGCCCGTTATTTTTTTGCAAATACTACCGTTAAGTATACCGCTCAACAGCTAAAGGATAGCTTGTTATACCAGTACAACCGGCTTAATACCGATAATTTACTGGCCATGATGAATGTATCATCCAGCCATGATGCACCCCGTTTGCTCAGCGATTTTTACAACCCTAATCAGTACAAATATAAAGCTACACCCAACGATAACCCGGCTTATAAAACCGCAAAGCCTGATGCTGAAACTTATAAAAGAGTGCAGCTATACCTGGTTCATTTATTTACCACCGTGGGCGCTCCGCAAATTTGGAATGGTGAAGAAATGGGTATGTGGGGGGCAGACGATCCGCATTGCCGAAAACCGCTGATGTGGCCAGCACTAAATTTTGAAGCAGAAAGCAGGCAAAACTATCAGCCCGGCACAAAAATGTACGATACAGTACAATTTAACCAGCAACATTTTAATTGGTATCAACTGCTTATCGGCATTCGTAAAAACAACCCGGTACTGGCTACCGGTAATATTAAGTTTACGCAAGCCAGTGGTAAAACGCTGGCCTATACCCGCTATAATGTTACCCAAAAAATAACCGTATGCTTTAACCTTGAGGCCTCGGCTCGATATTTTAAATTACCCGTAAAGGGCAATTATACCAATTTACTTAACGGTAAAAAATACAGTAACAGCAACAGTATCCAGCTGCCGGCGCTAACCGCAGCAGTATTAAAAATGGATTAAACAAACAGGGGTGTTTTTGCCTCAGGCCTGTAATACATTTTAACTACAGCAATCAATACCATACTTTACATTTGTCTTTACAAAAAAATAAAGCAGGCAGGCTGCTTGTTAAAATAAGCCGGTAAAAAAGAGGTTATGGATCTAAAAGTAATTGCCTTTGATGCAGATGACACCCTTTGGGTAAACGAACCCTATTTTAAAGAGGTGGAAGAAAAGTTTTGCAACCTGCTGGAAGATTACCTGCCCAGGCATTCGCTGGTAAAAGAATTATTTAAAACAGAAATTGATAACCTGTCGCTATATGGTTACGGCGTAAAAGGTTTTATGCTGAGCATGATTGAAACGGCCTTAAGGGTAAGCAACCATACACTTAATGTAGCAGTAATAGAAAAAGCCATTGGCTATGGTAAAGAGTTGTTGCAAAAAGATATTGAACTGCTGCAAGGAGTAGAAACAGTATTAAAAAACTTGCAGCATAAATACCGCCTGGTAGTGGCTACCAAGGGCGATTTACTCGACCAGGAGCGTAAGCTAAAAAAATCGGGGCTGGAGCATTATTTTCATCATATCGAAATTATGAGTGATAAGCAGGAGGCCGATTACACTCACCTTATTCGCCACCTTGATATTGATCCATCGCAATTTTTAATGATGGGCAACTCGTTAAAAAGCGATGTGCTGCCGGTGCTGGCCATTGGAGGGCATGCCATACATATACCCTACCATACCACCTGGGCGCATGAAACGATTGAAAATAAGGTAGAGCACGCCAACTTTAAACAGGTAACACATATTAATGAAGTACTTGCTTTTTTGTAGCAGGCTCATCAATACATAAATTAACAATACAATGGATTTTGATAAACTGCCTAAAATAGAGTTACACCTGCACCTTGATTGCAGCCTGAGTTACGAGTTGGTAAAAAAGCTCGATCCATCTGTAACCATGCAGCAATACCAGCAGGAGTTTATTGCACCACCCAAGTGCAACGACCTGGTTGATTTTTTAAAAAGAGCCGTAAAAGGTTTTCAGCTGATGCAAACAAAACAGGCATTGGCTATGGTAGTGATAGACCTGTTTAAACAACTACAGGCCGATAATGTGCTATATGCAGAAATTCGTTTTGCGCCTTTGCTGCATACCCAAAATGGCTTAACAGCCCTTGAAGTGGTACAAACCGTAGAGGCAGCCACCGCCGCAGCTATTGAACAAACAGGGGTACAAGCCCGGTTAATATTGTGCACTTTGCGGCATTATACCCAAGCGCAAAGTATGGCTACGGTACAACTGGTGCATCAATTTGCAGGCACGCTGGTGGCCGGCTTTGATATAGCCGGCGATGAAGCTGGCTGCCCCATTACCAACCATATATCAGCCTTTGAATATGCCCGGCAAAACAACCTGCATATTACCGCTCATGCCGGTGAAGCTGCCGGCCCTCAAAGTGTGTGGCAAACGCTGGAGCATTTTAAACCAACCCGTATTGGCCATGGTGCCAGAAGTATTGAAGATGAAAAACTGGTAGCCCATTTAAAACAACATCATATACACCTGGAGCTATGCCCCAGCTGCAATGTGCAAACCAATATGTATGCTACCTTGCTGCAACACCCTGTAGATACATTAAAAAAACAGGGAGTGCCGTTAAATATTAATACCGATTGCCGAACTATTGTAGATACCAATCTTAATAAAGAATACAAATTACTTCATCAACATTTTGGCTGGACAAAACAAGATTTTTACCACTGCAATGTACAAGCGGTAAAGGCTGCTTTTATTTCTCAACCCGTAAAGGATGATTTACTGGCACAATTAGCAGCGGCTTATCAATAAGCAGCAGTGCAAGTTTATTACCAAAGCGTATTTACACAACAGCGGCCTGCTGCACAATTAACATCCGGTGCAGCTATTTATCCGGCTACAATACCGAAATTGCAGCCCTAAATGTATAAGCAATGATGCAACGGGTAACCCCTGCCGTAATGAACCTGATAATTATAAATGTATTGGTGTACATGGCACAAAAACTCATTACACCGGTAGATGTAACCAATTGGGGAGCCATGCACTATTTTAAATCGGCAGCCTTTATGCCGCACCAGTTAATTACGCATATGTTTATGCATAGCCCCGCTGGTATTGGCCACCTTATGTTTAATATGCTGGGTTTATGGATGTTTGGCTGCACCCTCGAAAATTATATTGGCTCCAAACGTTTTTTAATATTTTATCTTATTAGTGGTGTAGGGGCAGGCATACTTACGCAATTTTCAATACCGGTAAGTGCCATGGTTTTTGCCAACAGTGCCGATGGGCATAGTATAGCTGCACAAGCAGGTGTAAGCAGCAGCCAAATAGCGGATATTGTAAAAGAAGGATATAGCCTGGTGGGCGCATCTGGCGCCTTAATGGGTGTAATGGCTGGCTATGCATACCTTTTTCCTAATACACTGCTGCATATGTTTTTGGTGCCCGTTCCGGTAAAGGCAAAATATGTGGTGCTGCTATATGTTGCCATGGATTTGTTTGGTAGTTTTTACCGGGTGCCCGGCGATAATGTGGCCCACTTTACACACCTCAGTGGAGCATTAATAGGATTTTTATTGTTGTATTACTGGAACAAAACCAACCGTAAAACCTTTTACTGATGGTATCCGTTATTTAACCCGGTAGTGTAAATTTGTATAACAATTAATTGTATGGGAGAAGCAGACAGATATTCGGATTTTGAGCGGCCCAAAAAAAGGCTTACCCTGGGGGATGACAATAATGCCCTGGTATCACTGGTTACCATTAACATCATTTTTTTTCTGCTGTTAAAAGTAATACAGGTTACCTATTTCTTTTTTGAAAAAGATGCCGGGATATTTAATACGCAGGTGGCACAATATTTTCAATTGCCCGCCGAGTTGGTAAAACTTAGCGAACGCCCCTGGACGATATTAACCTACATGTTTAGCCATACAGATGTGATTCATTTTATTGGCAGCATGCTGTGGTTGTGGGCTTTTGGCTTTATACTGCAAGCGTTAACGGGCAATAAAAAACTCATCCCCATTTACATATATGGCGGTTTGCTGGGGGCCTCGTTTTTTATACTGGCCAATTATACCATTGCACCTGTAAAAATATTTATCAATAGTTCGTTTTTACTGGGGGCCAATGCATCTACCATGGCAGTAGCCGTAGCCACCACATTGCTGGCGCCTAATTTTAGATTTTTTAAAAGTATTGGTGGCGGTATACCCATTTGGGTGCTTACGCTTATTTATGTATTGATAGATTTTGCAGGCGTAGCCTCGTTAAGTGCGGCATACAGCCTTAGCCACCTGGGTGGCGGGCTGGCCGGTTTGCTATTTGTATATTTTTTACGCCGTGGGTACGATGGCAGTGTGTGGATGAACCGTTTTTATTATTGGTTGATGAACCTGTTTACCCCCGGCAAAAAAACCGATGCAAACGCCATCCGTGAAAAAGTTTTTTACAATGCTGAAAACAGAAAGCCGTTTAAAAAAACATCGCATGTAACCCAACAACGGGTAGATGAAATTTTAGATAAAATCAACCAAAAGGGATATCATTTTTTAACAGACGAAGAAAAAAATATCCTTAAAAGAGCTGCCGACGAAGACCTGGATTAACCAAACCACCCCCATGCCTACCGCAGGGATTTTTTATTGTAAGCAATGTCGTCTAAAAGCATACTACGCAGGCTGTCAAAAAAAACCATGATTGTTGCCAATATATTGGTGGCTGTTGCATTTATAGCAGGCAGTTATGGTGGTTATTTTTATTCAAACAAGTGGTGGCCCATTGGCTTTTTATCGTTGGCTGCTTTTTACTTGCTGGTAATACTGCTGCTTTTTTTATTGTTTTGGCTGCTGGTAAAGCCGGTATGGTCGTTAATAACCATCATTGCCATGGCCGCTTGCTATGGCTCACTTACGCACCTGTTGCCCATTCGCCTGGGCACAAATTTTACAGCCCAAAAACCTGCCGGCCATATACGGGTAATGAGCTGGAATGTGGCCCAGTTTGATGTGCTGTATAATAAAAAAAGCCCCCAAACCCGGGATAAAATGATGGACCTGATTAATGGATATGAGCCCGATATCGCTTGTTTTCAGGAAATGGTGGCTGGCGATACACTCGTTAACCTTAACACACCCTATTATCGTAAATACAGCTTTTACTCTACTTACGAGTTTGTGAGCAAGCTGCACTTTGATCATTATTTTTATAGCTACGATTTTAGAGACGATTTTTTAAACCACCAGCATTTTGGCCTTATCATTTTTTCAAAATTTCCGATCATAAAAAAGCAAACACTTAGTTTTTACCCGTACGATTACAACTCTAATTTTCAATATGCAGATGTGGCGATGGCGCAAGATACCATCCGGGTATTTAACATTCACCTGCAATCGATGAAGTTTAGCAGCACCAATCTTTCATACATCGATAACCCTTCTATCGAAACAAAACAGGATATCGAAAAAACAAAAAACGTGGTAGTAAAATTTAGGGCTGCATTTGCTAAACGAAAACTGCAGGCAGACAGGATACGGGCTGAAATAAACAAAAGCCCATATCCCGTAATGGTATGCGGCGATTTTAATGATGTACCCAACTCCTATGCTTACCAAACAATAGGCAAAGGATTACAAAATGCTTTTACACAAAAAGGCGCCGGGCTGGGGCGTACTTTTAGCGGCATTGCCCCCACCCTGCGGATTGATAATATCTTTATCAGCCCTCAATACCAGGTACAGCAATACCTTAGGGTACAAAAAAAATTAAGCGATCATTTCCCCATCATTGCAGACATTATTAAAAACAAACATTGATTTTGTTATTTTTGCCCACCAAGTAAACATTTAAGTACACAAACCCCCGGGCAGTTAAAATATTACTGCTTTTAATTACGTTTTCTATCAATCAATGTTAATATAAACTGGCAAATAAAGTATGTCATTAAAAATTTATAATTCCTACACCCGCCAAAAAGAAGCGTTTGAATCCATTACACCCGGCCATGTAGGCATGTATGTATGCGGCCCCACTGTAAGCGGAGAGAGCCACCTGGGCCATGCAAGGCCTTATATTACTTTTGATGTGGTGTATCGTTATTTAACACACAAGGGCAATAAAGTAAGGTATGTACGCAATATTACCGATGCCGGGCATTTTGAAGAAGAAGGCCGGGAGGCAGAAGATAAAGTAGGCAAAAAAGCATTGCTGGAAAAACTAGAACCAATGGAGCTGGTACAAAAATATACCAACCTTTTTCATTGGGCGATGCTGCAGTTTAACAATGTAGAGCCTAGTATTGAGCCAACCGCTACCGGCCATATAGTAGAGCAGATAGACATGATACAAAAAATTATAGAAGCTGGCTATGCTTACGAGGTAAACGGCTCTGTATATTTTGATGTAAAAAAATATGCCAGCACACATGATTATGGCAAACTAAGCGGCCGGGTAATAGATGAATTATTAGAAACCACCCGTGAGTTAGATGGGCAAGAAGAAAAAAACGACCGGGCCGATTTTGCCCTTTGGAAAGCTGCCGCACCAGAGCATATTATGCGCTGGAATAGCCCATGGGGTGTGGGTTTTCCGGGTTGGCATATTGAGTGCTCGGCCATGGCCACCAAGTACCTGGGTGCACAGTTTGATATACACGGCGGAGGAATGGATTTACAGTTTCCACACCACGAAAGCGAAATTGCCCAAAGCACTATTTGCAACCATCATGCACCGGTAAAATACTGGATGCATAATAATATGATTACCATTAATGGTAAAAAAATGGGCAAAAGCTATAACAATGTAATAAAGCTAACAGAAATGTTTAGCGGCAATCACCCCTTGTTAACACAGGCTTTTCACCCAATGACCATCCGCTTTTTTATATTGCAAAGCCACTACAGAAGCCCGCTTGATTTTGGTAGCGAAGCCCTGGTAGCCAGCGAAAAAGCCTTAAAGCGCTTGTGGGAAAGCTACGAGCTGCTGCAAAAAATGAATGCAGCCGATTTTGGTGAGGGTACCGATATAGCCCTCAACGAAAAAATTAGCAACCTGCTGGCGGAGTTTGAAGTGTTTATGGATGATGATTTTAGCACCGCCAAAGTACTGGCCAATATGTTTGATATTGCCAGCATCATCAACTCTATAAAAGATGGCCACATTGCACAGGCAGCCATTAGCGGCGCCACTATTTTGTTAATGCAGCAACAGTTTAAAATATACCTGGAGGATGTATTGGGCCTTATGGCCAGTACCGCCAGCAACGATGGCCAACTGGGCGGCGTAATGCAACTGTTGATAGATATTAGAAGAGAGGCCCGGGCTAAAAAAGATTATGCCACCTCCGATAAAATTCGCAACCAACTAACGGCGCTGGGCATTGTATTAAAAGATGAAAAAGATGGTGCTGTTAGCTGGTCGGTAGCATAACGGGTAACATATAAATAAACAAAAATTGGTAAAGTGGCGGCTGTATTACAGCCGCCACTGGTATTATAATGATAGCAATTTATTGTTGGCAGCCTTGCTTGCGCCGGGTATCCACCAGGTATTGAATTTTCCATTCGCCCTGTTGTTTTACCAGCACAAAATGGTTAACGCCGCAGTGTCTAAAATTGCCATTGTAATAAAATTCATAAGGCGTCCATACAGCGGCCATCGGCCCATCTATCAATACAGATTCAAACACAATTCTTTCATCTGCCACTGCTTTGGGCATACTGGCTACCAGCCGGGCAAATACCGCCACAGTATCTGTTTGTATTACTACTTGCTGCTCTTTAGTACGTTTAATCGTTTGCAAAATAGCGCCATCTGCAAAGCAGGATTGCACAGCACTGCCATCACTATTCTTCATGGCCGCAAATAATTTATTTACTACAGCCTTTACCGAGTCGGCAGTTGTTTGGGCTTGCAGCAAGTAAGTACTGCACACCAATAACAGGGTAACCAATAATTTATTTGTCATCGCAAAATTTTTATACAATGCTACAGTATAGTTAGTACAAATTTTTACCGCTGGTATAAATAGCAAACCACTAATTTTATATACACAGCAACCACACATTATATGCAACATTTAGCTCACCTGGGTAAAGATAAAAAGCTAAACAAAATCATTCAACTACAGCCACCTTATCAGCTGCAAAAGCGCAACCAGGTATGGCTGCACCTGTGCCACTCTATTATGAGCCAGCAGCTAAGTACAAAAGTAGCAGATGTAATACAGCAGCGCTTTTTAGCATTGTACCCCCGTAAAAAACCCAGCATACAACAGGTGTTGGATACGCCCTTTGATGTATTACGCAGCATTGGCCTTAGCAATGCCAAAACCAACTATGTAATAAATGTGTGCACTTTTTTTAAAGAAGAAAAAATAACCGATGCCCGGCTGCATCAAATGAGCAACGAAGCGTTGATAGCCTATCTTACCCAAATAAAAGGGGTGGGCCAGTGGACGGTAGAAATGATATTGATGTTTACACTGGGCAGGGAGGATGTGCTGGCTTTAGACGACCTGGGTATACAGCAAGGCATGGCAAAACTATATGGGCTGGATACCAGTAATAAAAAACTGCTGAAAGAAAAAATGCTGCAGCACTCAAAAAAGTGGAGCCCCTACCGCACCTATGCCTGCCGCTATATTTGGGGCTGGAAGGATAATACACCTGCTACAAAAGAAACAAAAAAATAACCGCCAGCCGGGTAACAAAGCTGGCGGTTAACCAATAAAATAGTGCTGGTATTATTTTACCACACCTTTGATGGTTAAAACTTTTTGCGCCGCTGCATCTTGAAAATTTACAGTGATGGCTTTTGTAAATGCACCCATAGCAGCAGCATTATAACTTACTTTTATTTTAGACGATTGACCCGGGGCAATAGGCTCTTTGCTATAGTCGGATGCAGTGCAGCCACAGCTGGTGGCCACATCAGCAATTAACAATGGCTCGTTGCCGCTGTTGGTAAACAAAAACTCAACCGATACAGGTTTTCCCTGGGTTATATCTCCAAAATCATGCACTTCTTTTACCCAGGTAACTTTAATGGTGGCGGGAGAAACTTTAGTAAGTTGTAAGGCCGGTGTAAACGACAATAAAGTAAGGGATGACAGCCCCAAAAAAGAGGCCAGTAAAAGCTTTTTCATAATTAATTTTTTTAGTGATGTAATAAATATTGCCACTGCAGTGGAGCTATTGTAAAACTATACCTGTACAAACGAAAAGGCTGTTAATCACTTTCAAAACAATTGTAAATAATTTGTAAATGCTACTAACAACTACCTGTTTTGTGTAACATTGTAAGGTGAAGGTGAATAAAATAAAAGCGATTGTGCTGGCAGGTATTGCAGCATTTATTGGTGTAATAGCCATACAAGTGTATTGGCTTAAGCAGGCGTTTGATTACGAAGAAAAAAAATTCAGTCAAAATATACAGGTATCACTGCTGGAAGTGGCCAGCGAAATAAATACCTACTATGGTTATACCACCCCCAAAAGTAATCCTGTACAAAAGGTTTCTAAAGACTATTATATTGTAAACATGCAAAACGACTTTGAGGCTCGGATGCTGGAGTTGTTGTTGGTAAACAAATTTAAATCAAAGGGCATCAACACCAATTTTGAGTATGCTATTTACGATTGCGAAAGCGACGATATGCTGTATGGCAGCGATGTACAACTGGATACTAAAACAGGTATAAGCCAGGGCAAGTTTTTTCCTAAGGTGCAAAACCTGGTATATTATTTTGCTGTACGGTTTCCTGCAAAAAACAGTTTTATTTATAATTCACTGCGTGGATGGATCATCCTTTGTATTGTAATGATTATTACCCTGCTGATATATTTGTATGCCATCTACATTATTTTACAACAGCAAAAATATGCCAGCCTGCAAAAAGACTTTATCAATAACATGACGCATGAGTTTAAAACACCGCTGGCCTCTATCTTAATTGCGTCTGACTATTTATCAAAACAGCCGGTGATTACAGCCGATGAAAAGCTGCAGCAATACAACCATATTATTACTGCTCAAGGAAAAAAACTGGATAGCCACCTGGAAAAAATATTGCATGTAGCCCGGCACGACAGCAACCCCATGCTGCTGCAGAAAGAAACGGTACATGTGCCCGATTGCCTGTATACAACCATTGATATCATTAAGCTTAAATACCCACAGGCAATCATTACTGTACAGCAGCAGTTAACGCAACCCTGTGTGCAGGCAGATGCTTTTCATTTTGCCAATGTGCTGTATAATTTTTTGGATAACTCGGTAAAATATTGTGATACAATACCCACCATTAACATTAGCCTGGTAAATATTGGCAAAGCCATTGTGTTAACCCAAACAGATAACGGAATTGGTATCGCCCCAAAACACCAAAAACATATTTTTGAAAAATTTTACAGGGCACCCGAAAGTAAAAAGCTGGCAGTAAACGGCTTTGGATTAGGCTTGTATTATGTAAAAAAAATTTGCGAACTGCATGGCTGGAAGCTAACGCTGGCTAGCACTGCAGGCCAGGGCACCACCATTACTTTACGCATTAGTTAGCCATGGGCTTACAGCTTAGTAGCGTTAACGGTTATAAATAGTTGCATGATAAAATATAAAATACTGTATGCTGAAGATGATGCCACACTGGCTTTTTTAACCAAAGATAATTTGGAGCAGCATCATTTTATGGTACACCATTTTGATAATGGCGAGGCCTGCCTGCAGGCATTTACAAAAAACAGTTATGATGTTTGTGTGCTGGATATTATGCTGCCCGGTATGGATGGATTTGCTATTGCAGAAAGCATACGGCGGATAAACCACGAGGTGCCCATCATTTTTTTATCGGCCAAAATATTAAAAGAAGATAAACTAAAAGGCCTGCGTATTGGTGCCGACGATTACCTCGTAAAACCATTTAGTATTGAAGAGCTGGTATTAAAAATAGATATGTTTATATCGAGGGCAAAAAAAACTGCAGCTGCCGGCCAAAAGCAATACCAGGTGGGCAGTTTTTTATTTGACCCCCACAATTATTTATTAAGCAAAGGCACAGGGCAAACCATCCTTACGCAAAGAGAAGCAGCCTTGTTGCAATTTTTTTTAGATAATAAAAACAGCGTACTCAAACGGGAGCAAATACTTACCGCTATTTGGGGGCAAGATGATTATTTTTATGGACGAAGCCTGGATGTATTTATATCACGCCTGCGTAAAATATTTGCCGAAGAAAAATTGGTAAGGATAGAAACACTACATGGCATTGGATTTAAATTGGTATTAATGCCATAGTGTAACCGGTACTGTTTATTGTATCCAGCTAACCAGCTCTTCTAAATACTGCTGGTCGGTGTTATCAAATTGGTTAAGCAGTTCGCTATCTACATCCAGCACCCCCACTACCTGGTTGTTTTGTATTACAGGCACTACAATCTCCGATTTTGAAAGACTGCTGCAGGCAATATGGCCGGCAAATTTTTCTACATCTGGTACAATCAATGTTTGTGCCTGCTGCCAGGCTGTGCCACATACACCCCTGCCTTTTTTTATTCGGGTGCAGGCGATGGGTCCCTGAAAGGGCGCCAGCACCAGCTCATCATTTTTAACCCAGTAAAACCCCACCCACAGCCAATTAAATTGGGCTTTAAGTGCAGCCGTAATATTGGCAAGATTAGCTACAAGGTCGGGCTCGGTTTGGATAAGGGCTTTTATTTGTGGCAGCAATGCCTGGTATTGGGCTGATTTGCTGCCTTGTATAATGGATAGGTTTTCTGCCATAGTGCTATATCATTGTTGGTTAAAATAAAAACACGAATTGAAGCAATGGCAACAACCAAATTTCAATTCGTGTATTTACAAAGTGCAGCTTAATGCTGTATAAAAATCTTGTTGAAAAAAGCGGTCATATCTGCCCAGCTTTTTTTATCGGCAGCTTCGTTATACTCGATGGGTATGCCAAACTTTTTACCCATTTCGGTGGCTTGTGGATTGCTAAAAGCATGTACCGCACCGGGGTAGCTGATAAATGAATAATCAACTTTTACCGAATCAAGGTTTTGCCTAAAAGTTTTAATTTCTTCATCGCTGATAAACTTATCGGCACCACCATGGCATACCAATATTTTGGCGGTTGTTTTGCCAGCTTCGGCAGGTACGCCAGCCAGCCCGCCATGAAAACTTACCACGGCTTTAAAGGGCATACCCAGCTTTGCAGCATACAAACTCATAGAGCCGCCAAAGCAATAGCCTATGCATGCCATATTACCGGCATCTGCCCGGGTATATTCTTTTATTTTTAACAGTGCCGCTTCAATACGAGTTTGTACCAAGGTTGGATTGCTATAAAATGGGCCTGCCAATGCACCCGCCTCCTGGGGATTATTGCCTTGCTTACCCTCGCCATACATATCTACCGCAAAGGCAAAATAACCAAGTGCTGCCAGCATATCGGCCCGCTTGCGTACATACTGGTTGCTGCCCCACCACTCATGTATTACCACTACTACGGGTAGCTTACCTTGCCTTGCTGCATCGTAAGCCACATACCCTTTTAAGGCGGTGCCTTCGGCAGCGGTATAAGTAATTTCTTCTCCTTTAATTGTTTGTGCCTGGGTGTTCATAACAACAATGATCAGTAAAAAACAAACCAGTGAGGTAATAATGGTTTTCATATTTATGTTTTATTTTTTTTGCAGCTGCATATCAATACAGCCTTAATGATAACAGGTAATAAAGTTACAAACTCCCCGGCAGCAATGATGCATTACCGGGCATTGTTTTTAGGATGGTTGTTGTAGCAGCAGATCGCTGTACGACACGGCTATATATTGCGATGGGTGCACACCTAGTAAAGCGGCATAGGTATCGCATTGCTGCTGCAGTTTTTGTTCAGGTATGCTACCATCCGTATCTATGGCCTCTACTTCAATAAAATTGCCCAGGTTTTGTACGGTATCAAAATGAAATTTTACGTTGCCGATAAAATAAATCCTTCGTTTTTTGTCTACTACTGTTTTAATACCCAATGCTTGCAGCAGTATATTTTTTAGCTGAATATCCGGCTGGTGCTGGTACAGCAATACCTGCGATGATTTGCTGCCGGCGGTGTTTGCTCTTATATAATGGATAAGGGCATTTTCTATAGTACCCTCCCGTAATTTCATCCGGCCATTGGGTACATTAAAGTAGGTATCTACCTGGTGATCTTCTCCCACAAAGCGTGGATGCTGCTGTAGCAAAATAGCTTCTGCAGCCTTAATATCGCTGCAAGTGGCTTTAAACTCTATGTTTAGCGGCATACGTATTATTTTAAATACATACACTGCAGCATTTACTGCAGTGTATGGTGGCAATGCGTTACTGTTTTACCAGTTTTAATTCGTTGATAAGGTTGGTGGCGCCGCCCAGTTTGTCAATACACCACAGCACATACCTAACATCTACACAAATGGTGCGGTTAAGGTCTTTATCAAAAGCAATTTTATGACTGAGTGCTTCGTAATTACCATCAAACGCAAGACCAATAAGATTACCATTGGCATCTATTACCGGGCTGCCGCTATTGCCACCGGTAATGTCGTTGCTGGTAATAAAAGATACTACCAGGTCGCCTTTGCTTTTATCGGCATATTGGCCAAAGTCTTTATTTTTTAACAGTTCAATTTGTTTGGCTGGTAAATCAAACTCGTAATCGCCGGGTATATATTTTTCGAGCAGGCCTTTGCTGGTACATACATAATCGTACAGCATACCATCTTTGGGGCGATAGCTTTTTACATTGCCATAGCTTACCCTCATACTAAAATTAGCATCGGGGTACATTTTAGCGGCGGCGGTGGGGTTCATTTCCATAATGCCTTTTAAATAGCTTTTGCCAAGGGCAGCATTTTTATCTGTAAAGGCTTTGTATAAGGGGCTGTATTTGCTGTTATAATTTTTTGTGAACGCCGCAGCAAAAGCAAATGCCGGATCGTTTTGTAAAACAGTACCATCGGGGTTGGCCATAAAGGCAGCCCACCGGGCATCATCCAAAATGATGGTTTTATCCATCACCTCTTTGGCCCATTTTTTATAAGTGGTCTCCTCTTTTAAATCGCCATAAGTGTTTTTAATGCCTTCGTAAAAACCAATGGGGTGCTGGCTTTTATCTACATCGTTGTAAAACATGCGGCATACGGCTGCCAATATTTGCTCGTCGCTGGCTTTATCGTGGCTGCTTAAAAAAGCAGAGCGGTTGGTATTTGCAGCATCGGCGGCTTTTTTAATATCGGCACTGGCGCCAGATTTTACAAGGGCATTTTCAAGCGGTAACAGGCTGCTTGCAGCATAGCCGGCAAGTGCCGAACCCATAATGCCTTCGTTTAAATACTGGCGGTGTTTGCTGTAGGGCGCCCAGGCATTGTAATTTTTTTCGTATTCGTTAAACAGGTTTTCGTACTCTGGTTTGCCCTTAGCCCAGGCAGCAAATTTTTGCTCGTATGCTTGCTTTTGTTCGTAGGTTTTAAATTTTAGCAGTTGCTTGCTTTCGCCATCAAAAAATTTCCAGTAATTGGCTACGGAAGCATAGTTGCTGGCAAGCTTTAGTTTTACTGCAGGGTCTTTTATCATTTGGGCATACATCAGCTTTAGTCTTACATCTCTTAAGGCTACCAAAGATGGGTTTTCGATGCTTGTTTTTAGTTTTACGCCATAGCTGGTTTCGTATCGGTTGGTGCTGCCGGGGTAACCGTATATCATTGCAAAATCACCATCTTTAAAACCCTTAATACTCACGGGTAAAAAATGGCGTGGTTTAAAAGGAATGTTTTCTCTGTTGTATGCCTCGGGCTTGCCATCTTTGGCAGTATATACTCTAAATACCGAAAAATCGCCGGTATGCCTTGGCCACTCCCAGTTGTCGGTATCGCCGCCAAACTTACCCACACTTTCGGGTGGTGCACCTACCAGGCGTATATCCCTGTACGTTTTGTACACATACATAAGGTATTGGTTGCCTTTAAACATGCTGTAAATACGGCCTGCCACACCGTTTTCTTTATCCAGCACTTTATCTGTGATTGCTTTTTGTACTTCTGCCATTTTGTTTAGGCGGTCTGTAAAGCTTAAGCCCTTTAGCCCTTGTTCCATTTCGTTGGTAACATCTACAATCCGATCGAGAAATTGAACAGTAAGGCTGGTTGGTATTTCCTGGTCTTTTGTAAAAGCATAAAAACCATCTCTTAAATAATTGTGTTCTACCGAGCTGGCTTTGGTAATGGCATCATATCCGCAGTGGTGGTTGGTAAATATTAAGCCCTGGTTGCTAACAATTTCCCCGGTGCATCCGCCGCCAAAAATAATAATGGCATCTTTTAACGATGATTTGTTGAGGGAGTATAATTGCTCTTTGGTGAGCTTAAGGCCTTTTTTTACCATATCATTATATACCTGCTGGCCCAATAGCATGGGCAGCCACATGCCTTCATCAGCGCTGGCCCGTAACAAGCTGATGCATAAAATAAGCGATAGCGCAATCTTCTTCATACAACAAAAAATTTAGGCAACAAACCTACGTTAAAAAGCTTTACCCAGCCACCCATACTACTATTATAAAAATGCCGGCAACTCAAGGGCAACGGCTAGTATAAATATTGGCGCCAGTTAAAAATGCTTGGGTTATATTTGTTAAGATATCGCTTAAGGCTTATCGCTTCACAACATTTAAAAATTAAACAGTTGTAAAACCAGCAAGTACTATTTTTGCCTGTTTAAAAATCCAATAGTTGCATGGCCATTATCGATTTAAAACTTACCAAAACGATTGCCGCTGCCCTCAGGATACCCCTGAGCGATCCCCGGCGCCAGCAATTGCGGGTGCTAAAAAAATTGCTGCGTAAAGCAAGGTTTACCGAGTTTGGCCAGGCGTACAGGTTTGATGAAGTGCTGATGAGCAGGCATCCCGGTAAAAAATTTCAGCAACTGGTACCCACCTACGATTATAATAAAATATACAAACAATGGTGGTGTAAAGCCAAAGATGGTGTGCCGGATGTATGCTGGCCAGGCGTAATAAAATATTTTGCGCTAAGCAGCGGCACCAGCGAAGCTACCAGTAAGTATATACCCATTACCAAAGATCTTATCCGCAGTAATACCATTACCAGTTTCAGGCAATTGTTAAGCCTTGCTAAATATGAGGATGTGCCCAAAAGAGCTGTGGGCAAAGGGTGGCTAATGCTGGGTGGCAGCACACAGCTGCAAAAAGGCCCTACTTATTATGCCGGCGACCTAAGCGGTATTCAGCAAAAAAATATCCCTTTTTGGTTCCAGGGCCTCGGTTTGTATAAGCCCGGCAAAAAAATTGCCCGGGAAAAAGACTGGGGTAAAAAATTAGAAGAAATAGTGGCCAATGCCCCTAATTGGGATATTGGCTTTATTGTAGGCGTGCCTGCATGGCTACAGCTGTGTATGGAAAAAATTATTGAGCGCTACCAACTAAATAATATACACGATATATGGCCCAACCTTGCCTTTTATGTACATGGCGGTGTAGCCATGGAGCCGTATAAAAAAGGGTTTGAAAAAGTGTTGGGCAAACCCATTACCTATATCGAAACCTATTTGGCCAGCGAGGGCTTTTTGGCTTATCAAAACCGGCAAGACTCTAAGGGCATGCACCTGGCACTTAACAATAATATATTTTTTGAGTTTGTACCCTTTGATGATACCAATTTTGATAGCGAGGGTAATATGGTGGATAATCCCGAAACCTACATGATTCATGAAATTGATGAGCAAAAGGATTATGCCATCCTGATTAGTACCAATGCTGGCACCTGGCGCTATGCCATTGGCGATACAGTAAGATTGGTAGATAAAGAAAAAAGTGAGATTATTATCACCGGCCGTACCAAACACTTTTTAAGCCTGGTAGGTGAGCACCTGAGTGTAGATAATATGAATAAGGCGATAGAAATGGTGAGTGAAACCCTTAATATATCAATACCAGAATTTACCGTGGCGGGTGTACCCAATGGTACTTTTTTTGCCCATCATTGGTATGTGGCCACCAACGATCAGGTAGATGAAAAGCAACTGGCAAGGCTGGTAGATGAAAAACTAAAAGAGCTAAACGACGATTACGAGGTAGAACGAAAACACGCCCTAAAAAATATTTTTGTAACCGTACTATCCGAAAAAACCTTTTTGGATTTTATGAAAAGCAAGGGCAAAGAAGGAGGGCAGCATAAATTTCCACGGGTATTAAAAGGCAAGATGCTGGAAGATTGGAATAAATTTTTAGCCAAACAATTGGTAAGCTAATACCCGGCAGTCACACCGCCCAAAATAATACCGCCTGCTTTGCCAATGCTATTGCCACTGCAAATAGAGGCCGTGTATTTATTAATGCAAGCATTCATTTAAGCAGTACATACACCCTGTAATAATTGCGGCAAGTTGGTATTATACTACCATCTTTTTTTGTTGCAACCCGCCGCTTGTTTTATGGATGTTGTTAACTTTAAAAATCCAAAACCACTCCCATGCAAAAATACTTGCTGATACTTTTAATTACGTACACCCAACTACCTGCACAGCAAACCCAAAAACCACCGTTGCATGCAAAACACTGGATGGCCATTACGGGTAAACCATTGGCCGCTACTGCTGGCTCTATTGTTTTTCAGCAAGGAGGCAATGCCGTAGATGCAGCTTGTGCAATGCTGGCGGCTACCTGCACCATGTGGGATGTATTAAGCTGGGGTGGCGAAACACAGGCGCTTATTTACAATCCCCATACTGGTAAGGTAATTGGTATTAACGCATTGGGAGTGGCACCCACGGGCGCCACGGTTGATTTTTTTAAAAACAAGGGATATAATTTTCCGCCGGAGTACGGTGCCTTGGCCGCTGTAACACCCGGCACTTTTGGCGGGCTTTGCCTGATGTTGGCTAATTATGGTAAAATGAGTTTAAAACAAGTGCTGGCACCTGCCATGCAATTGGCCGAGGGCTACCCCATAGAGGCACAAACGGCTAATAGTATCGAACGACAAAAGCAACGCATAAAAGAGTGGCCTTACAGCAAAAAAGTTTTTTTACCTCATTTAGGGCAAAGCAGGGAAGCACCGGCGGCCGGCGAAATATTTGTACAAAAAGAGTTATTGCAAACCCTTACAAAACTGGTGGAGGCAGAGCAGCAGGCGCTGGCCAAAGGTAAAAACCGTAAAGCGGCGATTATGGCTGCTTACGATCGCTTTTATAAGGGAGATGTAGCACAGGAATTTGTAAGAGGCTGCCAGGAGCAGGGCGGGTTGATAACCCTGCAAGACCTTGCCAGCTGGCAACCGGCAGAAGAAGAACCGCTGCATGTAAATTACAAAGGCATTGAAGTATACAAACTACAGCAGTGGACACAGGGCCCCATGCTATTGCAATGCCTTAACATACTGCAACACTTTAACCTTAAAGAAATGGGCTTTAACAGCGCCCGTTATATACATACCCTTTACCAAACCATGAACCTGGCTTTTGCCGACAGGGATTTTTATTATGGAGATCCGGCTTTTGCCCCGGCAGAACCTATGCAGGGATTGCTGAGCAAAGCCTATGCCCGGCAAAGGGCTGCACAAATAACGTTTGATAAAAACAATGCCGCCGCCGGCCCCGGCGACCCATACCCTTTTGAAGGTAAAACAAATCCATACCTGCCGCTGCTAAAACAACGGGGCTTTACCATTGCCGATACGGCATATCAAAAACCCGGTTTTGTGCCGGCGCATGATGTACGCAATACAGCCTTGGCAGATGAGGCCTATATGCAACGGTTGCTGGCCGGCACCACTTCGGTAGAGGCGGCCGACGAGGAGGGGTGGGTGGTATCTATCACCCCTTCGGGTGGATGGTTGCCAGCCTGTATTGCTGGCAACACGGGTATTGGGATGAGCCAGCGCCTGCAAAGTTTTGTGTTAGACTCAACCCTTAATCCTTTTAATGTAATTGAACCCGGCAAGCGGCCAAGGGTTACTTTAACACCAACCATGGCTTTAAAAGAGGGCAAGCCGTTTTTATCGTTTGCTGTACAAGGCGGCGATACACAAGATCAAAACCTGCTGCAGTTTTTTTTAAATATGGTGGAGTTTGGTATGACGGTGCAGGAAGCCACAGAGGCGCCCAACATTAACTCTAACCAATTGTGGTTATCGCTGGGTGGTGCCCAAACAGCCGACCGTAAACCAAGGCCGGGTAATTTGCTGCTGCACCAAAACACCCCTGAGTGGGTAAGAAAAGAGTTGAGGCAAATGGGCTATACATTAACGTTTGACGACCGTACCAGCGGCCCTATTAACGCTATTTATTTTGATTGGCAGCACAACAGTTTTTGGGGTGGCAGTAGTAACCATGGCGAAGATTATGGTATTTGCTGGTAAGCTGGTGGATGAAACGAATACTATAAAAAATGCTGGCTTTTTTGCCGGGCATTTGTAAAATGCGGATGGGCTGGCGGATTGTAGTGAAAACCCTGGTGAGGCCGGTGCGCCGGGCTTGTGCCAGCGTTGTAACAAAAGCCGCTGCTAAAGTAAAATATATTGCCGGTGCCCACAGCCCCCTGCCTTACTTACCAGCCTGCATTAAAGGCTTTAGCAAGTACTCCAGCCCATTTATTTTTATCTCGTACATGGTTTGCAATTGTACACCCAGCTTGCCGGGCGGAAAACCCTTACGGGCAAACCACTCCAGGTACGATACGGGCAGCCGGTAAAGCAATACATCTTTATATTTTCCAAAAGGCATTTTTGTTTGTACCAATTGCAGCAATAGTTGTGGATTGGCCAGGGGTGCATCTTCCATTTTATTCTTCCTTATTTTTTACTACCAGGTACCAATCGTTGTCAAGCGGCAGGTAGCCATAATCGTAACAGTAAAAATAGGTTTTACCCGTTTTGGTGGTATAAAAATGGGTAACATATTTAAACTGAAAACCCAGCCGCAGCAGTTTTTCTTTACTGGCTTTGGCCATTTCGTCGGTAGCGGGCAAAATGTTTTCCAGGATTTTACGGTTTTTAAGCAGGCTGTTGTTGATGTTGCGTACAAGTGCACTGTAATTGCCTTTTGCTTTTAACTGGTTGTTGTAATTATTGCGGCAATAATCGTCACAAAATTTTTTATCGGCCCGGCCTTTAAGCGTTTTGCCACAGGCCCGGCAGGTTTTATTACCGGAGGGTGCTAATGCAGTCATAGTAAGGGTTTAAAAAAGAAAGTTACAGTTTATTATCCGTGTATAAACGTTTTTACCCGTTTAGTTTCGGGAGTAAACGGGTAAAAACCGGCTAAAGTTTTATGCTAGTTCATCTTTGTGTTGTTAACCGGTTGGCGCCATTGGTTAACTGAAATAAAAAAATTAATCATCCTAAACATTTACATCATGTACGCATTAAAAAACAAAGTTCAGCTTATTGGCAACTTAGGTAAAGCACCCGAAGTAAAAACATTAGAAGGGGGTAAAAAAGTAGCCCGCTTTACCATGGCTACCAACGAAACCTACCGGGATAGGGCCGGCCGTAAAGAAACACAAACCACCTGGCACAACATTGTGGCATGGGGTAAGGTAGCAGAGATTGCCGAAAAATTTTTAGACCGTGGCAAAGAGGTCGCCATTGAAGGTAAACTGGTAAACCGCAGCTATAATGATAAAGCCGGCAACAAACAATTTATTACTGAAGTAGTGGCCAACGAGCTGCTGTTGCTGGGCGATAAAGAAAGGGCCTGACAAAGCCGCCACAAATTATGCCCACCGCTATTGCATATACCGGCAGGTGTAATTTGTGGCTTTTTATTTTTTCATGGTTGCCTTAGCGGCAGTATGTATAAATGATATTACTGCAGTACAGTAGCTACAGGTTGTAATCGTTAACTTTGAAAATTTAGCAGTACCATACAGCCCGGCGGCCATCATGCATATGACAACAGTAGAGCGCAACGATATATTTGACCTTGCTTTTAGGTTTGTAACCGAAACGCAGGAAAGTATTTTTTTAACCGGTAAGGCCGGTACCGGTAAAACAACTTTTTTAAAATACCTGCGCCAGCATAGTTGCAAAAATATGGTGGTAGCCGCCCCCACGGGAGTGGCCGCCATCAATGCCGGTGGGGTAACCTTGCATAGTTTGTTTCAGTTGCCATTGCATCCTTTTTTACCCACTGCCGGCAATCGCTTGCAGCTGCTGCAGGGCTTGCGGTACAATAAGCAACGGATGCAGCTATTGCGTAAAATAGAGCTGCTGGTGATTGATGAAATTAGTATGGTGCGGTGCGATGTGATGGATGCAATAGATACTATTTTAAAAAGTGTAAGAAGAAACCCCGATGCCCCTTTTGGTGGGGTACAGTTACTGTATATTGGCGATTTATTTCAGCTGCCGCCTGTTGCAAAAAATAACGAGTGGCAATTGTTGAGCGAATATTATGCATCCCCCTTTTTTTTTGACAGCAAGGCCGTAAAAGAACAATCGCCCCTGCTAATTGAGCTAAAAACCATTTACCGCCAAAAAGAGCAAAACTTTGTAAACCTGTTAAACAAAGTACGCAACAACCAGCTGGAGGCAGAAGATTTTGATTACCTCAACAGCCGGTATATGCAACCATTTGGCATCGGCACTGCTGAGCAATACATCACCCTCACCTCACACAACAACCAGGCAGATGCTATCAACCAACAGCAATTGCAGCAACTGCTTGCCCCCGCTTTTACCTATAAGGCAAGGGTAGAAGATGATTTTCCGGAAAATATATACCCGGCAGATGCAGCACTTGTGTTAAAAAAAGGCACACAGGTAATGTTTATTAAAAATGATGTAGTAGGCAAAAAATATTTTAATGGAAAAATTGCTGTTATTACCGCACTAAGCGATGAGGCGATAACAGTAGCCTGCGATGGCGAAAATATTACCGTAACGCAGGATGTATGGGAAAATACCCGCTATACCCTTAACCGCTGCGACGAAAAATTAGAGCAGCAGGTAGTGGGCAGGTTTCATCAATATCCCTTAAGGCTGGCTTGGGCCATTACCATACACAAAAGCCAGGGGCTAACATTTGATAATGTAAAGATTGATGCCGCTACTGCATTTAGCAGCGGGCAGGTATATGTGGCACTCAGCCGCTGCACTAGTTTAGATGGCATTGTGTTGCTGTCAAAAATACCGGCCACTGCAATTTATAGTAACCAGCAGGTGGTAGATGCTCATCATACACTGCTGCCAAAAGCATCGCTGGAAGAGCGTTTTGAGGGTGCAAGGCAGCTTTTTACCCTGCAATTATTAAGCGAAATATTTTTAATGAATCATTTGATGCAGCAGGTTGGCTGGTTAAATCAAATGGTAGAAAAGCATGCCGAAAAGCTAAACCCAGATGCATGGCAATGGGTACAGCAACAAACACAGCAACTGCTAAAAGAAAAAACATTTGCCGAAAAATTTATTGATCGCATCCCCAGCTTACTGCAGCAGCAACCCGTAATTGAAAACAATACAGCCCTGCAAAAAAGAATACAAGATGCTGTAAATTATTTTTTACCGCTACTGCAACAGTTTAAAACACAACTGCAGCAACATACTTTACTTACAGAATCAAAAGAAACGGCCGCCGCCATAGATGAGGTATTGCAAGAGCTGATGACGGGCTTTGTAACAACCATTCATCTTATGCAATATTGTGTACAGCCCTTTACCGTAGCAGGCTTTTTACAGCACAAACTTAACCTGGCCATACCACGGGTACATATCAGCAGTTATGCGGCCAGTAAAAAACAATCGGCCGAAGCTGGCATGCCCAATGCCGAATTGTATTATGCCCTGCGTAATTGGAGAGATAAGGTTTGTAACGAGCAAAACCTGCCTATATACTTTGTTGCCAATACCGCCAGCTTAAAAGATATTAGTACTTGCTTGCCACAAACCAAAACACAATTGCAAGACATTAATGGATTTGGCAAAACCAAGGCAGAAAAATATGGAGATGAAATAATAGGCATTGTACAAGACTACTGTAATCGCTATCATATTGAAACCAATATGGAGTTAACCAGCAGCCGCACCAAAAAGCAACCCAAAAAAACCACCGAAAAAAAAGCAGAAAAAACACCTTCTTATACCCTTACCCTGCAGCTTTACCAGCAGGGTAAAAGCATTGCTGCCATTGCTGCCGAACGAAACCTTTCGCAAGGTACCATCGAGGGCCATTTGGCAGATTTGGTAAAAACAGGCCAGGTAAGCATCAGTGCTTTTGCTGACGAAACCAGCCTTAATATCATTGCCCAACAATTAACTGATAACCCCGAAGCAAGGCATACAGACATACGCACCCTGCTTAACAACGCCTATAGTTTTGTACAAATAAAAGCCGTGGCCAACCACCTGCATTTTTTGCAAAACCCGCCTGCACATACGGCTATAGCAGTGCAGCAATAAAATTTTGCAATACTTCTTTTTTGCTTTTCCTTATATTTGAATAACTAGGTTTTATACCAGCGATTGCCTGCCATACTAACTTCCAAAATAGATAACTATGCTTACTGGAGAACTGTTGCAATCGTATATAGTGCCCGATACCGTATGGGACGAAATGGTGCACAATAACACCGTTAGAGAGCAGTACAGCAAAGTAATGCGTTTTCTCAACCAGTTGTCTATAGACGAACTCAATAAAAAAGAAGACCTGGCAAAGCGCTTGTTTATGAGCCAGGGCATTACATTTACCGTATACAGCAGCGGCGAGGGTATCGAAAAAATATTTCCGTTTGATATCATCCCCCGTATTATTACCGCCACCGAGTGGGATTATATTGAAAGAGGAATTAAACAACGGCTAAAGGCACTTAATCTTTTTTTAAAAGATATTTACCACAATCAATTTATTATAAGAGACGGGCTTGTACCGGCAGAAATGATTTACAGCTGTCCGCATTACCTGCGGGAGATGCACAATTTTCCGGTGCCGTATGATATATATGTACACATTTCGGGTATTGATATTATCCGCAATAAAGATGGCTCCTTTTATGTGTTGGAAGATAACCTGCGTACCCCCAGCGGAGTAAGTTATATGTTAGAAAACAGGGAGATTACCAAACGCATTTTTCCTGACCTGCTGCCACAAAATAATGTACGCAGTGTAACTGAGTACCCCACCATCCTGCATAAAAATTTAGTATCGCTATCGCCCCGCCAAATTAGCAACCCTACCATTGTGCTGCTTACGCCTGGCATATACAATTCGGCTTATTTTGAGCATACCACCCTGGCAAGGCTAATGGGTGTAGAGTTGGTAGAAGGCAGCGATCTGGTGGTAGACAATCATAAAGTGTACATGAAAACCACGGCTGGCTTGCAGCAGGTAGATGTAATATATCGCCGGGTAGATGATGATTTTTTAGATCCCCTGTTATTTAACCCTGGTAGTGTATTGGGTGTATCGGGTATTATGAGTGCATACCGAAAAGGCAATGTAGCCATCGTAAATGCGGTAGGCAACGGAGTGGCCGACGATAAAGCCATTTATACTTTTGTACCCGCCATGATACGCTATTACCTGAATGAAGAACCCATTTTAAAAAATGTGCCAACTTACCAATTGGGCAAAGAGGATGAAAGGGAGTATGTGTTTAAAAACGTACAGGATATGGTAATAAAAAAAACCAATGAAAGCGGTGGGTATGGCATGCTGATGGGATGCGCCGCCAGCGAACAGGAGATAACCGAATACCTGGCCGAAGTGCTAAAGGCTCCCCGTAATTTTATTGCACAACCCATCATCAGCCTGTCATCGGTGCCTTGTTATATGGATGGCCAGCTGCAGCCCCGCCGGGTTGATTTGCGGCCCTTTGCCTTATGTGGCCCCGGTGGTATAGAAATAGTGCCGGGTGGCTTAACAAGGGTTGCACTTAAAGAGGGGTCGCTGGTGGTTAACTCATCACAAGGTGGCGGCAGTAAAGATACCTGGGTGCTGGGTACCTGATATATCCCTCACCTACTAAACAACAATGCATGGGTAACCAATAATACAGTTATTACCCAATACATTATTTTAAAAAACTTACCTGTTTACCATTGGGGTAAATAAAAAAAGGCCTGTAAATTATGCTTAGCAGAGTAGCCGATAGTTTGTACTGGATGAGCCGGTATATGGAGCGTACCGATGGTATTTTACGCATGCTCAAAATTAATTATGCCTCATCGCAAGATGATGTGCAGGAGTTTAGCTGGGAGCCGGCTTTAAAAATATTTACGTTTTTAAATAAAGACGAAGCCTGCGCCATTTGCCATAATAGCCGGGAGGTACTCCGCTTTATGGTAACCGATAAAGAAAACAGCAACTCGGTATTAAACGTGGTAACCCGTGCCCGTGAAAATGGGCGCAGTGTGCAAGACCATATTACCAAAGAAATGTGGCAATGCCTCAACGATTTTTATCACACCATGAGGGAGAGCGGGCTAGAAGAGTTGTTGCAAAAAGAAGATCCCGTAACCGTATTGGATAATTTGCTAAAATACGCACTATTGTATTTTGGCACCACCGATGTTACCATGGCAAGGGGCGAAAGCAATGCCTTTATTAATATTGGTAAATACCTAGAAAGGGCCATCCAATCTACCGATATACTGGATGTAAAATTTGATAGCCTTGATTACAAGATGGACACCATTGCCGATGCCACTTACTGGAAATACCTGCTCATGTCTATATCTGGCTACGAGCTATATTTAAAAACATACCGCAGCGGATTTGAAGCAAAAAAAGTAGTGGAACAAATTATATTAAACGACCAGTTTCCACGGTCGGTACTCCATTCTATCAATCGCCTGCACCGTTATTTTGAAAGGTTAAAAAACAACGGAAACGAAAAAGCTTTTGAAGAAATAGAATTTATGATTGGCAAACTAAAAAGCCGGGTGCGTTACTCAACCGTAGATAGTATTGCCGAAGAAGGCCTGCATCCTTTTTTACAACAAACCAAGGCCAGCCTGTACGAAATAGGCAATGCCCTTAGCAAAAAATATTTTGCCTACTCTTAACCAGTTTATATAATTAATCCAACAAAAAAAAGATTTACTGCAATGCCACGTTTTGTAATACAGCATATCACCCGGTATACTTATCCCGAACCCGTTAGAGACAGTGCCAACCAGGTAATGCTGTACCCTTTAAAAGATGGTAGCCAAAGCCTGGAAACCCAGGTAATAAAAATTACCGGCGATCCGTTGCTGGAAACTTACAAAGATTATTATGGCAACGTAATTGGCCAATTTATGAATATTGCACCGCATACCGAACTGCGGATTGAGTCTACCATTACAGTTATTACAAGGCCCGTGGTACTGCCGCCCGATGATGCACCCGCTGCAGTACAATGGAAACACCTGGCCGAAATAAAATATGCGGTGCCCTTTATTGATTTTTTAAAACAAGAAAATGTTGATGTACTACCCGAAATAAAAAAAATTGCTGATGAAGGATTTTATCAATCGGTATCGGTATTTACGGCGGTGCAGCAGCTTAACAGTTATGTATACAAAAACTTTAGTTATATAAAAGGCATTACCAGTGTTACCACCACGGTAGATGAAATATGGAAATTAAAAGCAGGCGTTTGCCAGGATTTTGCCCATATATTACTGGCCATGCTGCGGCTATTAGGTATACCGGCACGGTATGTAAGTGGGTATGTTTGTCCGCACGACCATAACCTGCGGGGCGAAGGCGCCACCCATGCCTGGGTAGAAGCCTATATACCCTTTTATGGATGGATAGGGCTCGACCCTACCAACAACTGTGTGGTAAGCGATTTGCATGTACGGTTGGCCGTAGGCCGAAATTTTAGCGATGTATCTCCCGTAAGGGGCACCTACAAGGGCACTGCCAAACAAACGCTGGAAGTAGGGGTATCTGTATCGTATGAAGATGGGCAGGTTACCCGTGAGGCAGCCGCAGTACTTACTCCCAAATTAATTGCCAGCAAGCTGGATGTTGTATCTGGTGAAGACAACTCTTACCGCAGGTATATGCAAATGGTGCAGCAACAGCAATAAATACAAAAGGGTGTTTTAACGTTTGCGGTATTGTATCACGCTATGTATTTTTCGGGTGTAAATTTTATACCATGAAAATTAAAAACTCGTTGCATACCTGCATGATACCTTGCAAAACGATGATTGCAGCAGCCATAGTTGGGGTTGTTTTTTTAGTGCCGCTTTTGGCAAAAGCACAGCCACCAGATTCAGTAAAAATGCCCATTTACTCCATTCAATACAAAACACTTAAAACGTTGTTGGGTGGTGGCAAAAAGTCGAAACTGACTACCGCAATCAGTTTTAAAACCAATGCCATGGATTTACAGCAAACAACCGAATTGCTGTTATACGGGTTTTCTAAAACAAGGGTAAGTACAGGGCCACGCCGGTTTGTATTGCGGCAATCCGCCTTACTTAAAGGCTATGCTAATTTGCCGGTTGCAAACAATGTATTACTGGCCAATACCGAAATAAAACTAAGTGTATTAAAATCTGCGTTAGCCAATGTTACTATTGGTAATAATGATACACTGCTTTTTGTGCCCGAAATTGCTGTGCAGGAGCTAAATGGAACGAGGCAAAATTGCCTCCTGTTTAAAATTATTATTGCAGATGGGCAGCAAAACATGGTTACAGATTATACTAAGCTTGCGGCCATTGCAAAACTAAATCCATGTCCACCGGCACGGCCGGCCGATTACCAGTAAGCTGATAATATATTTTGTAGGGTATAACTAACTGCATGCCTAAATATGTATTTAAAAATTTATGCAGCAAGGATTATCCGTTACACAATCAGGGTTAAAATAATTATAAAGCATCTCGGGTGGTTGCTGCTTCGGGTTGTAAATAACTATAGAAAGCAGTAAAAAGCGATTAACTTAAAACAGTTCGGTAAATAATTTTACATTTATCAATCTTCAGCACTGTTTTAATTTTACACATGCGCAATCGAAATTATTTTTCTTACATTTTAAACCCGTTAGAGTTATTGCGTACCAAAAAGGTATTGCATGTAAACCCTACGGTGCAACCCGAAAGAACAGAACCAGATACGGTAAAAATTTACGTGTATGATTATGATTCGGAAACGATAGATGTAAAAGAACTCAACAGTGTAGAGGCTTGTTTTCCTTATGCAGCCTCACCCAAAACTACCTGGATAAATGTAGATGGTATCCGCAAAGCGGATGTAGAAACCATTTGTAATCATTTTGGTATTCATTACCTCGTTACCGAAGATATACTAAGTGTAGGGCAGCGTCCCAAAATGGATGAAATGAACGGGCTGGTATTTTGCCTGTTAAACATGCTGTACTTTAACGATAAAGATTCGGCAGTGGAAACAGAGCAGATAAGTATCATACTCGGTAAAAATTTTGTAATCAGTTTTCAGGAAGATGCCTCACGGGATGTATTTGACCCCCTGAGGGAGAAGCTTAAAATACATGGCACCAAAGTGCGACAGCAGGGATCTGATTTTTTGTTTTACTTTTTAGTAGACCTTATTGTAGATAATTATTTTGTAGTGATGGAAAAACTGGGGGATAAAATTGAAAACCTGGAAGAAGACATTGTACGCAGCCCCAATACCCGTAGCCTTGCTAAAATTAATATGCTGCGTAAAGAAATGATTGTACTAAAAAGAAGTGTAGCCCCGGTTAGGGAATTGGTAAATGGAATACTACGCAGCGAAAGCGATTTGATAGAAGAACGAACAGAAAAATACTTTAAAGATGTTTACGATCACATCATACAAGCCAACGACCTGGCAGAAAACTACCGGGATATGATGATGAACCTGCACGACCTCTACCTCAATAACGTAAATCTAAAAATGAACGAAGTGATGAAGGTAATGGCGGTGGTTACTTGCCTGCTGGCACCCGCCACCGTTATCGGCGGTATTTTTGGGATGAACTTTGAGCGGATACCCCTGTTGCACAACAAGTGGGGTTTCTTTATATCGGTTGGGCTTATGCTTTTTATACCGCTAATAATGGTACGTATTTTCAGGCGCCGGGGTTGGTTTTAAGCAAACTCTACTGTAAGTGCAAAGCACTATCAAAACCCTTCATCTTGCAAAAACTTTAATGCAAACGATTTCGGTCCAAAAAATTTTGGCTTTAATTGTGTATTTAAAAAAATTATTATACTTTCATTCTAGTTTTCATAGGGTACGGATTAAAAGCGAACCGGGGTTTCCACCCTGGTTCTTTTTTTTATTACAAATGGTGGTGGCACATTAGCTTTGTTTTTACAATTAAAGCAGATGATACAAAAAAAGAAACCCGGGGTAGATGTGATTATGGATATTTTGCTGGCAGCTGGCGAGGCTTATCCCAATACAGTTTTTGTACAAAGCTTACTGTATCAATACCAGGAAAGAGGAGGCCTCAGCCGAAAACAATTAGAAGGCTTGTACGGTAAGGCACAAAAAATAAATGGGTTAGCACCCGCTAAGCTGGCTACCCTGCAGGCTATTATTTTAAAAAAACCTGTAAAGCAACGGTCGGATAAACCAACTGCCACTGCAGCACCTGTACAGCAAGATAACAGTACAGCCGAAACGATTAGCCAGATACTGGCGGTATATCCACAACACAAGCGCTTGTTGTATTATAAAGCCCGGTTAGATAATAAAGAAATTTTTTCTGCAGCAGAAAAAGCAGAGATAGAAAAGTTTAAAAAAATATTACTTAAATAAAAAACCTGTTTCATTTGAAACAGGTTTTTTATTTATCAGTGCCAAAAAGGTATTAGCCAAATAAGCCACCTTTTTTTAATTCAGTTTTACCCTCGCCAATTAAAAATCCGTTTTGATAAATCATCACTTTGTAACTGCCCTGTTGAAAATTGCCACCGGGTACAAAGCCAAACTCTACATTTCTTTTTTTAGAGGGCTCTACACTTACCGGTACTTTGGCAGTATATGCTTTTTCACCTTCATCCCTGGTAGAAAAAGTAGCAGCTTGTGCTGCAGCAGGTGTTAGCAATTTACCATCGGGGCCCATTACCACTACATATACATCTGTATTACCAGCCCGGGCAATGCGATTGTCTACATCAAACGAAATAAGCAATTTATCTACCCTCTTTGCTTTAGCAGAAATATCCTCTTTGCCATTTTTTTTAATATTGATGGGCTTTACAGAAATATTGCTGGCATTTAAAGTAGAGGCTACATCTACTTTTTGCTCAAGATCTTGCTTTATTGCGGTGGTATTGGCAAGGTCGGTGGTTAATTGCTCTTTATCCTTTGTTAAGGCAATTTTATCTTCGTTTAATCCTTTGTTTTCATCTGTTAACCTTGCAATGTCAGCCTCCATGGTACTGATGCGCCCGTTAAGATCGGCAATTAATTTTGTTGCCTTAGCCAGTTCTGCAGCAGTGGCATTCTTTTTATTTAGGATGCTGCGTATCTCTCCTTTTATTTTGGCAATCTCCGAATTTTTGTCGGATAGCTTGCCTTGTAAATCGGTATTAACAGTAGACATAGAGTCTAACCTGGCCAGCGATGCGTCAAAGTTTTTTTGAATATCACTTTTCTCTTCGGTAACCTGTGCTATTTGAGTTTGTTGCTGTTGTATTTGCTCTCCCGATTTGTTTTTATCGGTAATGGTATATGCACCCAGGCCAAGCAGGCAGGCAGCTAAAACACCAATAGCAATATTTTTGCCCTGGCCATTTTTATTACCCTGCTGGTGCATGTTATCAATATTTGAAGTGTTCATGATGTGAAAATTTTACGAATGAATAATGATTTTTTATAAGTTGGAAACAGCTTTTTTTAATCGTTATTTCCTCCGCTGCCCGTAAATTCTAAAACCGTGCCATAAATGAGCAACTAAATTTTTTTTTGGTTTGCTTTCACGATTTCTTAACTTTTTTTACGAATAAAAAAAGCAGCAATGGCAATTTGCTGCTGATATAAAATAAAAGCGAAATAAGTAAGATTAAGCTTTCGCCGGCAAGTATTGCTGCAATATTTCGGTAACGGTAAGGGCACACCCAAACGATAAGGTAAAACCGCTGCCACCATGTCCATAGTTGTGTATAATATTTTTACCCGGTTCTTTCTCTACCCTTACATCACTTCGGTAAGGCCGCAAGCCGGCCCAGCTGCCTAATACCGTTTGCTGTGTTAATTGTGGCATAGCGGTATAAGCTTTGTTTAATATTTGTTGTAAGGCGGCGGGTTCGGTAACAGGGTCGTTTACATTTTCTTCGTAAGTGCCGCCTACTATAATAGCATCTTTACGGGGTACGATGTACAAGCTTTTTTCATTATTAAGATAAATGAGTGGCAGGTTTGCTGGTTGTAGCAAGGCTACCTGCCCACGCACGGGTATCAGGCTGCTATCGTTACATAATTGTACGGCCCCGAGTGCTGCACAGTTTATTACAAAAGAATGCTGCTGCAATAAACTATCAAGGCTGCTAATGTTTTGCTGAATAAACTGTACACCAGCATTGGTAAGCTGCTGCTGCAACCACGGTAAAAACAATTGCGTTTCTATCAGTGGTACGGTTGCCTCATAAATTTGTGCAACGCCTTTTGGCAGCAGGTGCGGTGCTACCATATGGTACGACCCTTCGGGCATAAACGATACCCAGCCAGCCTGCTCTTCTGCTACATGTTGTTCTACCACTTTGTGCAGCGTTTTCATACTAATACCAGTTTGCGGATTGGCTGAGTACGTTTTAAAATAATCATAAGTATACCTGCACCAGCCAATACCCCGGCTATCGTTACGAATATGATAAGGAAACCAAAAAGCAGCAGCCCGGTTAGAGGTAATATTGGGCGAAAAATCTTTAGCGTAGATGGTTACCTTGTATCCTTTTTGTAGCAACAAACTGGCTACCGCCATACCACTAATACCAGCCCCTATAACGGCAATATTATTTTGCATAAGCTAATTTTAAGCACTATCGCCAAAATTATGCTGGCACTATGGGGCAAAAAAAATTATTTTACACACAACCAGCCCGGGTTTATTTACGTAGGTATCATTGGTTTTTCAAAGGATATTGGATTTAAAACGGGCTGGATATCTATCCGGCCTTCTTTATTTAGTCTGGCCGCAACAAAATAATTTACGAATGGTACGGCGGCATGCCGTTTTTTTACCCACTTTTGCATACAAAATTTTTTATACACATGATTAAGATTGTACGATTATTGCTTGGTGCGGTGCTGTTAACTACGAGTGTTAATTTAAGCGCTCAAAATAGCTATCAGTATGCGGTAGACCTTACAAAAACACCTGGAGATGAATTAAAAATAGTGTTGCTGGCTCCTAAAATTACACAGGCAGAAATTATTTTTTACATGCCTAAAATTGTACCCGGCACCTACACCAACAGTGATTTTGGAAAGTTTGTAAAAAATGTAAAAGCCTTTGATAAGGCAGGTAAGGCCTTGCCGGTAAATATGCTGGACTCTAATAGTTGGAAAATTAAAAAAGCCAACCTGTTGTATAAGCTGGAGTATATGGTAGAAGATACCTGGGATGCTGCTTTTAAACATGGCGTGTACGAAATGGCCGGCACCAACTTTGAAGAAGGCAAAAATTTTTCGTTGAATACCTGTGGCATTTTTGGATATTTTGATGGGTTGAAAAAATTACCTTTTCAACTAAGTTTTACCAAACCGGCGGGCTTTTATGGCTCATCGGGCCTGGTGCCGGTAAGCACATCGGCCACTACCGATATTTTTAAATGCGATAATGCCGATCACCTGTACGATTCTCCCATTATGTACTGTGTGCCCGATACCACGGTTATAAAAGTGGGTGCAACCGATGTGTTGGTATCGGTATATTCTCCTAAAAAATTGGTTACATCAAAATACATAGCGGCTAACCTAAAAAGCCTGCTGGAAGCTGCCAAAAGTTACCTGGGTGGTAAACTGCCGGTAAACAAATACGCCTTTTTATACTACTTTAATGGCGAGCAAAAATCGGTAAGGGGTGAGGGCGCCTGGGAGCACTCTTACTCCAGCTTTTATAGTATTACCGAGGCACCGCAGGAGCAGTTTATTGGCCAGATAGTTGATATTTCTTCTCATGAGTTTTTTCATATTGTAACACCACTTAACATTTGCTCAAAAGAAGTAAGAGAGTTTAATTTTAATAAAACCATCCTGTCTCGCCACTTATGGCTGTACGAGGGCAGTACCGAGTATGATGCCCATCATACACAAGTAACCCAAGGCCTTATTAGCACAGACGAATATTTAAAAAGATTGAGCCGTAAAATATTGGTATCAAAAAAATACTTTAACGATAGCCTTTCGTTTACCCGGCTAAGCCTGGGCAGTGCAGATACGCATGCCGACCAATACGGAAATGTTTATCAAAAAGGCGCCCTTATTAATGCCTGCCTGGATATTTACCTTAATCATTTGTCGGGAGGCAACTACGCTGTTCGTAACCTAAAGCATGACTTATCTTTAAAATATGGCCCCACTAATTATTTTACAGATACTACTTTTTTTGACGAAATCACCCGCCTAACATTTCCCGAGGTGCGCCAGTTTTTTGCGGATTATGTAGAAGGTACAAAACCATTGCCCTACCAGTACTTTTTTAATTTAGCAGGTATTAATTATATCCCTAAAAGGGAGTCTATGGCGTACAGCATTGGCAGCATTTCGGTGGCGCCCGATGCAGAGGGCAATATTGTAGTAGCCAATACAAACCGCATGAACGATTTTGGTAAAAAAATGGGCTACCAAAAAAACGATCAGCTGGTAAGTATTAATAGTGAAGCTGTAACCGCCGAAAACTTTTCGGCATTGGCCACAAAGTTTACCAGTACCGCCAAAGATGGCGACTTACTGAATGTAATTGTTAAAAGAAAAAATGCAGCCGGTGAAGTAGAAACGGTAACACTTTCGGCCCCAGCTGTTCAAGTAGCTAAAATAGATGAACATTTGCTTGAACTGGATGCAGCGGCTACCCCGGCACAATTAAAAGTAAGGCAGGGTTGGTTAAACGGGCCTTGTACAAAATAATATTTAGTATCAATGCAAAATGGGCCCGGTGTTAATGCCGGGCCCATTTGGTTTATCAGGCAGTTGCCCGCTTTGGTATTAAAGCGGTTTCTATGTGAATGGGGTTGCTAAGCGTTTTATGTATAAAGCACTGGTTGGCTATTTGCAGCAATCGCTGGCGCTCCTCGTCTGTAAGGTCTCCTACCAGGTTAATACTGCGCTGTAAGCTGCTGCTGTTACTAGCGCTATCTCTACTAAAAATGATTGTTACTTCAATTTTATCTAATGCAAAATTTTTACGGTCGGCATACATACGAAGGGTAACACAAGTACAGGTACCCAGGGCTGAAGCCAGCAACTCAGCAGGAGAAAAGCCATCTCCATTACCACCATTTTCTTTAGGCTCGTCGGCTACTACAATATTTGTAGCAGTGTTTAAAATGGTTCGGTAATGATCCCGGCCTATTTGCGCTAAAATTTGAGCCATAGTGTAGTGAGCCTTTAAAAATGAACAACTGGTTTTGATTTTTTTTTCTTCCACCCAATACAATCGATCGCTCAATTAAAAGGCCTGTTAACCTTTGTAATAGTTGATAAAACGGTTAGTATAAGTTGGAGGGTTGAACAGCAATCAAAAAAATCTCTTATCAGTATGGCCCTTGCTACTACTAATGCCAGGCAAAAGAATTGAGTATTAAA
>JBDKJT010000221.1:0-13330 GCA_039796475.1 Bacteroidota bacterium
ATCCATTAAATGATTAGTGCAGGGTTGCGGTGCATTTTATTTTATAAGCATCGATTGATTTTTTATCACAAACATCCGTTGCCAAATAATTGATAGCATTGCTTAAAAAATTTGCAGCACAAACTAACAGCTGAACCGCTAAAAAAATGTGTTTAAAATTTTATACAAAGTGAGCAGTTTACTCCACAACAGCCATCGCCACTTCTTCAATAAAACAATACGCTACTTATAAAATACAGCCTGTTAGTATATATCCGCCGTGGCATAGTTTTTACAACTACTAGTAAAACAATTATTATGACACTGGCACAACAGATACAACAAAAGCTAAACTACCCACCATTGCAAGCCATAGATGCTGCAACCGATTTTCCGGCAGATGAAAGTTCGTTTGATGCTTTATCACAATCGGCTGTTATTAGTTTTTTAGCTGCCGTATACAAAGCAACAAGAACAAGGGAAGATTGTGAAAAACTGTTACAGTACAGCAATCATCATGAGCTTATACAACAACTGTTTGGTAACACCGGGGCCGTATATCAAATGATAAAAGCTTATACAGGCACCGGCCTTATTACCAGTAAAGCAAGGGTAACAGATGTGGCTGCGGCTTACTTATGTATCATTAACGATCAATTAAAACACAGCACAGATAAAGCTTCTGCCTTACAATCTACATTGTCTGCAGAAAGAGATACTATTTTAAAATACATACCGGCCAGGCTACAACTGGGCCAATTGTTACATGATGAAACGATAGACGACAACAGCAATAAAATGCATGGCCCCGTATCAAGCCTGTTGCATAAAATTGAAAACAGTTTTTCAGCTGCAGATTAAATAGCTGCCAACTATTACTCACATTTAAAACGAAAGATTATGATGACCATGACCACCCTTAGCCAAGTGCTGGAAAAATTAAGGATAAAAAAACAAGACAATGAATTCAGGTTTTGTGCAAACAAGTTTATGGCACCTTCGGGCAAACAGTACGATGCCGCTGAATTAAAAATTATTAAAACTTATCGTTTTGAAGGCAATTCTGATCCTTCGGATAATGCGGTGATTTACCTGATAGAAGCCAATGATGGTTTGATTGGTTACAGCATCGATGCATTTGGCGCTTATAGTAACCATGATGATGAAGAGGGTTACGACGATTTGATGCGTACAATACCTGTTGCAGAAAAAGAAGATGCCAGCTAGTATGGCTAAACGCCCCTATTTTTTAGGGCAAAAATCTAACTGTACCGGATAGTAAAAAGGCTTTTGATATAAGGTATATCAAAAGCCTTTTTTAAGAGGTTATAAATAGAGTTAAACAAAAAGGTCGGAGCTGAGGTAACGATCGCCCCTGTCGCACACAATAAAAACGATTACCCCTTCAGTTAATTCTTTAGCCAGTTCTATAGCTGCATGGGCAGCACCGCCACTACTCATGCCACTAAAAACAGCTTCTTCCCGAGCCAATCTTTTGGCCATTATACGGGCATCCTTTTCTGCAATTTCCATTACCCTGTCTACCCGGCTGCGATCAAAAATTTTGGGCAGGTAGGCTTCGGGCCACTTACGTATCCCGGGAATTTTAGAGCCTTCGGCAGGCTGACAACCTACTATTTGCACTGCCGGGTTTACTTCTTTAAAAAATTTTGACACCCCCATAATGGTGCCCGTAGTACCCATTGAAGAAACAAAATGTGTAACCTGCTGGTTGGTATCCCGCCAAATTTCCGGACCGGTGGTACGGTAATGCATAGCCGGGTTATCTGGATTGGCAAACTGGTTGAGCATATGATATCCGCCCCTTGCTACCTGCTCATTGGCATAATCAATGGCACCTTCCATCGATTTCTCTTTGGGCGTTAAAATTACTTTAGCCCCAAATGCTTCCATGGTTAAAACCCTTTCCCGGGTGGCGTCTTCGGGCATCACCAGCTCAATGGGCACATTAAATAGGCTGGCTATCATTGCAAGGGCAATACCCGTATTACCACTTGTGGCTTCTATAAGCGTAATGCCTTGTGGCAATTCGCCCCTGTCTATTGCACCCTTTATCATGCCGTAAGCAGCCCTGTCTTTTACACTGCCGCCGGGGTTATTACCCTCCAGCTTACCATAAATGGTAACGTTTTTATTGGGGTTTAATTTTTTTAATTCTACCAGTGGGGTGTTGCCCACCATATCTAATATGCCTGCCATGAACGTTGATTTGTGTGTTTGATAACGCCTTGTGTACCTGCTTTGTTGCAGCAATATGCCCGGCAAATGTAATATGTAACCAGCCAAGATACATGAATAGTACTACCGGCCATCCAAATTAACAGCTGCTAAGCTTGTAAAAACTTTCATTTTAACAAGTCTACTAAAATTATAGGATATCCATCAACGCTTCTATCCTTATTTTTGGCTTATGAAAATACAGTTACAATGGAGTGGGTTGATAAGTTTACTGCTGCTTGCCTGCAGCAGTTTTGCTCAAACAAACTGGTATACGGGCAAGCTTTTAAGACAAGATGGGCAGCATATACCATTTACATTTGAATGGAAAAAGGAAAAAAGCAAACAGGTATGGATTATACACAACGCTGCAGAGGTTATAAGAGTAGATAATATTACCGCAGATGGCGATTCGCTGCTGGTACAAATGCCGGTATTTGAATCGTATTTTAAAATAAAATGGAGCGGTACTACCGCCAGTGGTTACTGGCATAAAGCAGGCTCTGTAAAAAACCAGGTGATGCCTTTTACAGCAGAACCTGCCAGCCAGCCTGCTACTGTTGCTGCAGGTATTAATATCAGTGGCCGGTGGGCAGTAAGCTTTACAGGTGGCAGTAAACCAAAACCTCTTTCTGTGGGTGAGTTTATGCAAGATGGCAATCGCTTATCAGGTAGTTTTTTAACGCCATCCGGCGATTATCGGTACTTGCAGGGCTATGTAGATGGATCGGCTGTTTACCTGTCTGCCTTTGATGGGGTGCATGCTTTTGCCTTTTCGGCCAGCATTGCTGATAGCAGTACCATAAAAGCTGGCACTTTTTACTCAGGCGCCAGTTATAAAGAGCCATGGACGGCCATTAAAGATGCACAGGCAGCCGTATCGCAAGAAACGGTGGCCATGTACCTGAAGCCGGGTGAAGAAAGGCTAAATTTTAGCTTTAAAGATTTAAATGGCAAAACCATCAGCATTACTGATAAACGTTTTAAAAACAAAGTAGTGGTGATACAATTAATGGGCAGCTGGTGCCCCAACTGTATGGATGAAACCGCTTTTTTAAGCAACTACTATGCCCAGCATAAAAAAAGAGGTGTAGAGATTATTTCATTGGCTTATGAGTATAGTACCGATTGGGATAGATCGGTAAAAAGCCTGCGTAAATTTCAGCAACGCTTTAATGTACAATATCCAATGCTGATAACGGGTGTAGCGGTAAGCGACTCTTTGAGAACCGAAAAAACATTGCCCGAATTAACCCCGATTAAATTTTTTCCATCTTCTATCATACTAGATAAAAATGGTAAAGTGCGTAAACTGGATACGGGCTTTAACGGGCCTGCTACCGGCGAGCATCATACGCTGTATAAAAAAGAATTTGAAGCCACGATTGATGAACTACTAAAAGAACAAACAACTAATTAAACTGGGCGCTATTATAGTTGCCGGGATGCACCACCATTATACCAGCATTTTATTTTATAGAAGCCTTATCAAAAAAGTATACCACAGCTCCCAAGGCAAGTATACCCAGCCCAATCAGGCTTTCTGCCGGCCGCTCTATAAATGTAAAAATGAGTACACCGGCATTAAATAGTAAAAAAATAATTTGCAGCACCGGTTTAAAGGGGCTAATAAAACTGCTATTACCCGGTTGTTTTTTTAAAAACAGGCTGGTGGCCACCGTTAGCGAAGCCATTAGCTGCAATACAAAACCTGCATACAGCAATACTTTTTCAAACGACCCGGTAAGTGTAAGCAGTATTGAAATAGCTACATGGGCCCAAATGGCTGGCACAGGTATTTGGTGTTTATTTTTTTTGGCCAGTGGTTTCCATAAATGATGCTCATTGGCCATTGCCCAGGTAACCCTTGGCCCCACCCATAAGTACGAACTGATGGTGGCAATTAATTGCAAGGCGATAAATATGCTTACCCATTTGCCCCCGGCCGAACCTAATAAATTATTAAACGCAACAAAGGTTACCTCCTCTTTACCCTGTAACTGCGGCACGGTGGCATTATTTAGCAGTGCCAGTTGAAATAACACATAAATTACCGACACAAACAAAGTGCTGCCTATTAAAGCCCGGGGCAAGTTTTTACGTGGGTTATTTATTTCATCCACCACATAGGCCGCTGCATTCCACCCGGTATAGGCAAACGACACATACACCATTGATACGGCAAAGCCCGGTTTAAATAATTCTGTTTGCCAGCTTTTGCTAAAATTAAATGCCTGGTGGCTGTTTCCCCCAATACTAAAACCCAACACTATCAGCACCAGTATAAACAACACTTTTACAATAGTGCTGATGTTTTGAAAACGGCTGCTGTGGCGGATAGTATAACTGTGCATTAACCCTATTATTACAATCACTCCAATAGCCAGCCACACATTATTGTTTAGCCCAAAGGGAGATAAATATTTGGTAAATGCCATGGCTGCCAATGCAACCGGTGCAGAAAAACCCACCGTTAACCCCGCCCATGCAGACAGGTACCCCACCATGGGATGAAACACACGGGACAAGTAAATATAATCGCCGCCAGACTCTTTAAAATGCGTACCCAGCTCTGCATAAGCAAAGGCTCCAAATAACGAAAGCAATCCACCAGCCAACCACAAAAAGAGTATAGTATAGCTGTTTTGTACCGCCGATAGCTGAAAGCCCACGCTTGTAAATACCCCTGTACCAATCATATTGGCCACTACAATGGAGGAGGCAGTGAGTATGTTAATCTTTGCTTTCAAAATTTATTACCGGCAATAATAATAAAAAAATAAGGGGCATTACTGCCCCTTACAAAAATAACTTTGTACAATTATTACCTGCCCATGCCAGGCATACGGCCCATTGGCATTTTGTTCATCATCTTCATCATGCCTTTCATTTGCTCAAATTGTTTTAAAAACTGGTTTACTTCGGCAATATCCCGGCCACTACCTTTGGAAATACGTTGTTTACGGCTTGGGTTAATCAGGTCTGGGTTTCTTCTTTCTTCCAGCGTCATAGCGTTTATGATGGCTTCAATCCCTTTAAAGGCATTATCATTTATATCAAGATCTTTAATTTGCTTACCTACCCCCGGTATCATCCCCAGTAAGTCTTTAAGATTACCCATCTTTTTTATTTGTTGTAGCTGGGTTTTAAAATCTTCAAAATCAAATTGATTTTTACGGATCTTTTTTTCAAGCTTGGCCGCTTCAGCTTCATCAAATTGTTCTTGTGCTTTTTCTACCAGGCTTACAATATCACCCATGCCTAATATACGCTGCGCCATCCTTTCGGGATAAAACACATCCAGCGTATCCATTTTTTCGCCACTGCTTATAAACTTGATAGGCTTTTGTACGGTGTATTTAATAGATAATGCAGCACCACCCCTTGTATCACCATCCAGCTTGGTTAATACAGCGCCGGTAAAGTCGAGTCGTTGATTAAATGCAGCAGCGGTATTAACGGCGTCTTGCCCGGTCATACTATCCACTACAAATAAAATTTCTGTTGGGTTTACGGCCGCTTTAATATTGGCTACCTCCGTCATCATTACTTCATCTACAGCCAGGCGGCCAGCAGTATCAATAATGATTACATTTTTATTTTTTGTTTTAGCTTCTTTAATGGCGTTTTGGGCAATGGCCACTGCATCTGTACTGTCTCTTTCGGCATATACCTCTATACCAATTTGGCTACCCAATACCTGTAGCTGGTCAATAGCTGCCGGGCGGTATATATCTGCTGCCACCAGTAAAGGCGATTTGCCTTTTTTTGTTTTAAGGTAATTGGCCAGCTTGCCACTAAAAGTAGTTTTACCACTACCCTGCAGGCCTGCAATTAATATGATGGCTGGTGTGCCGGTAATGTTTACATCACTTACCTCGCCACCCATTAGTTCAGTTAATTCATCCTGCACTATTTTTACCATTTGCTGGCCGGGGTTTACACTTAGCAGCACTTTTGACCCCAATGCTTTTTCCTTTACTTTATCAGTAAACTCCTTGGCAATTTTATAGTTTACATCTGCATCTACCAGGGCACGGCGAATATCTTTTACCGTATTAGCAATATTTAGCTCGGTAATACGGCCTTCGCCCTTAATATTTTTAAAGGCACTTTCTAATTTTTCGCTTAATGAATTAAACACAATGTATGTTTTAGTATCGCTTTAAATAATAAAAGTGAACCTGAAAGTTCACTTTAAAAAGTTTGCAAATGTAGTAAAATATCAGGCTCCCAAGTAAGTTTTAAGAAGCTTGCAACGGGATACCGTACGCAACTTGGATATTGCTTTATCTTTTATTTGCCGCACCCGTTCCCTGGTAAGGTTGTAGCGCTCTCCAATATCTTCCAGGCTCATGGCATGGTCTACCCCTATACCAAAAAAATACCGAATTACATCTTTTTGCCTTTCGGTTAAGGTACTTAAAGAGCGGTTAATTTCTTGGCTAAGCGACACATTAAATATTAGGTGCTTGTCGGTACTTTCGGAGTTGGGGTTTTCCATCAGGTCTATCAGCGTTACATCTTCGCCTTCTGCAAAGGGTTGATCAACACTTACATGCCTTGCCGAAGCACCCAATGTAGCTGCTACTTCGTCTGTATCTACCTCCAGCAGGCTGGCAATTTCTTCTGCGGTGGGCTCTCGTTCGTACTCTTGCTCTAGTTGTGAGTAGGCTTTGCTGATACGGTTGGTTAACCCCACTTTGTTAAGGGGCAGCCTTACAATACGAGACTGCTCAGCTAAGGCTTGTAAAATACTCTGCCGTATCCACCATACGGCGTACGAAATAAATTTAAACCCACGGGTTTCATCAAAGCGCTGGGCAGCCTTTATCAACCCTACATTGCCCTCGTTAATCAGATCAGACAATGTAAGCCCCTGGTTTTGGTACTGTTTGGCAACAGATACTACAAATCTAAGATTTGCTTTGGTGAGCTTTTCGAGGGCTTTTTGGTTACCCTGTTTAATTAAAATAGCCAGTTTTACTTCTTCCTCAGGACTAATTAATTCTACCTTGCCTATTTCCTGCAAGTACTTTTCTAAACTCTGGCTTTCACGATTGGTGATTGATTTGGTAATTTTCAACTGACGCATACTCATGAGCCTTTTTGTTTAAAGGGATTCGTAAATAATTGTAAGAACTTCTCTCTTTTTTTGACAGGATATCAGGGTGAAGCAGAACAGTTTCGATTAATCTAATTTAAACTTTTTACCAACCACAACCAAAATATATTTGGGCGCATTGAGGGTGCAGTACAAGGTAGGTACACTTTGTTTAATAATGATAGAAATTTTGTTAAACAAAAATAGTTGAGAAATTATTTTGTTCCCACATATTATTTGTTATTATTGCACTATTGAAGCAAGATTATAAATTAGCTGATGAGTAAGAAAGTACAATATACATTGGAATATCCTGTAAGGTGCTCTCCCAGGATTTTGTATGAATTTTTAAGCACCCCCGCCGGCCTGCAGGAATGGTTTGCCGATAAGGTAGACGAAAGGGATGGTATTTTTAGTTTTTCGTGGAATGGCACCACCGACAAAGCAGAATTGCTGGAAAGTGAAGAGGATAAATTTGTACGGTTTCATTGGATGCATTCGTCTAAAGAAGAATATTTTGAATTTAGCATTGATAAATCTGAGGTTACCAACCAAACTATTTTGGTGATAAAAGATTTTGCCGATAAAAAAGAGGTGAAAGATCAAAGCCAATTGTGGGAGTACCAGGTGAAAGACCTTTTTCACAGGTTGGGTGCATAGCAGTTTTGTAACAAACTGATTAACTCACTAAAACTTTTTTGTATAAACCCGGGCACAGCATCCCACTGTTGCACCGGGATTTTTTTTGCTAGTTTGGTAAACGGCTTATCCTTTAGCAACGCCTCAAAAACCTCCTCACTAATACCTGCTACGGGGCTACTATCTGCCAGGCTATGTTGCCAGGCATCGTTACCCGTAACTATATGCCATTGGTGGCAGGCCAGGTAGCTATAAGCGGCCTGCAAGCCAGGCAAAGCCTGCTGCTTACAAGTACCCGAAAGCTGTAGTGTAACGCTAAAAAAATGGCCCCACCAAAAAAATGTGCGGATAGCCAATGCATCATCCTTTACAAAATACCGGGGATAATCCAGCAATACATAAGGCATCAACTGGTAATTTTCGCCACGGTAAATTTTAGGCGGTACTTGCGCTGCCCATGGCGGCAATGTAGTACCAGCCTGCTTTACAACCTGCTGCATAGCTGGCACAGCATCACCCAGTAATTGGTATACTTTGTTGATTACAGTATGTTTTGCTAAAATCCACCCGGTATTGCCTACCAACTCCAGTTCCTTGGCAGAAAGAGTTATTTTTGTACCTGTTGCCATCTTTGCATCAAGATAATCAGAAGTTTTAAATAATGATGGCCCGGCTGTTGGTATGATAAAAAAATTAGACAAGCTTATTTTAAAGGCATTTATCGGGCCCTTTGTGGTTACATTTTTTATTGCCTTTTTTGTGCTGATGATGCAGAGCTTGTGGAAGTATATTGATGACCTGGTAGGTAAAGACCTCGATTTTATCACCATCGGGCAATTTTTATGGTACGCCAGCGCCTCCCTGCTTATACTGGCCATCCCTATTGCCATCCTTATCTCATCAATCATGACTTTTGGCAACCTGGGCGAAACCTTCGAGTTGGTAGCCATCAAATCATCTGGCATATCGCTGCTACGGTTTATGCGTCCACTGGTAGGCTTTAGCATTATCCTTTGTTTTATCAGTTTCTTTTTTGCCAATAACGTTATCCCCTATGCCAACTTAAAATTTAAAACACTTTACTACGATATCATGTACAAAAAACCGGCCCTCGATTTAAAAGAAGGCCGCTTTTATACCCAAATACCTAATTATGCCATTAAAATTGGCAAAAAAGATGCTGACCAAAAAACCATACACAATGTGGTAATTTATGAGCAGCAGGGGCAGCTGCAGGATAACAGTATTGTAGCCGAAAAGGGCACCATGAAAATATCGGCAGATAAAAAGTTTTTAGAATTTACCCTGCAAAACGGCTATCGCTACCAGGAGCGTGGCAATATGGGCGACACTGCCAGTGAGTTTATCCGGCTGGGCTTTAAAGAATACAAAAAACTCTTTGATGTATCTGCTTTGCAGATGAAAAAATCGTCGGATACGATGTTTAAGAACGACTCAAAAATGCTGAGCATCCGGCAACTAGATAAAAATATTGACTCATTAAAAAAAGTGGAAGACAGCTTTAAAACCCGCCTGCGTAAAGAGGTAGCCCACCACTTGCATTATGCAGATATTCCAGACAGCACCTGGCGCAAGGTAAAACCCACCCAAAAAAAGGTAACCACTTTTGATGAGTTAGTGCCCGACTCTGCCAAGTATACAGTGTACGAGCAGGCCATTAACTTAAGTAACAATTTACGCAGCAGTTACCAGTTTACAGGTATTGATGTACAAGCAAAAACACACGAAACAAGGCTTAATAAAATTGAATGGCACCGAAAGTTTGCATTTTCGCTGGCCTGCCTCGTGCTATTTTTTATAGGTGCACCGCTTGGCTCTATCATACGTAAGGGGGGATTTGGTATGCCGTTGGTAGCGGCCATTATCTTTTTTGTAATCTTTCACCTGCTAAATATTTTTGGCGAAAAGTTTGCCAAAGAAAATGTAACCTCGGTATTTACAGGTATGTGGCTGGCTATTTTTGTTTTAATACCCATTGGTATTTTTTTAACCTACAAAGCCATGCACGACTCTCAATTATTTAATAAAGAGTTTTACAACAGGCTATTTAAACATATACAAACCCTGCTGGCCCCACTACGTGGCAAACTGGTACAAAAAAAATAGTTTTATTACATTTATACTTGCATCCAATAGCCAGTGTGGTTTTACAGATAATTATCATTGATACTTTACAAAACATTTTGCATGAAAAAAAGCACCCGTAGAAAATTTATTGCCAATACCGCTGCCACCAGTATTGGTACTATGCTGGCAGCGCCATCCTTTGCTAAAATTTTACAGCCAGCTTTTACCAGGCCCGGTATTTATACAGGGTTTGATCAAACCCCGCTGCCATACAGCTATGCCGAACTGGAGCCCGCTATTGATGCACTTACCATGGAGATACACTACAGCAAACATGCGGCTGCCTACTGCAAAAATTTAAAAGAAGCCATAACGGCCGAAAAAGCGCCTGCAGATGCTGGTGTAGAAAAAATATTGCAACAGGTATCTAAATACAGCAGTAAAATGCGTAACAATGCTGGCGGCCATTACAACCACGAGTTATTTTGGAAATGCCTTGCACCAGCCCAAAAAACCGGCAACCCATCGCCTAAATTACAAGCAGCCATTACACAGGCGTTTGGCACAACAGACGAATTAAAAAAACAATTTACAGATGCTGCCAAAGCAAGGTTTGGCAGCGGATGGGCATGGCTGATAGCAGATCAAAATGGTGCACTAAAAATTACCAGCACGCCCAACCAGGATAACCCACTAATGGACATTGCAGAAACTAAAGGCGCCATTTTATTTGGGCTGGATGTATGGGAACATGCTTATTATCTTAAATATCAAAACCGCAGGCCAGAGTACATAGATAATTTTTGGAAAGTACTTAACTGGAACTATGTATCTGAGCGTTATGCAGCCATATAACCAATCACTATTATGAGGGTTACATCTTTTGCTATTATTACTGCCGGCACATTACTAATGGTATGGGTAATGCAAAAAACCGGCGCCCCGCTAAAAACAACTGTTACGCCTTTTGGCATATTAAATTTAGAGTTGGCCAGCTCAGAAAGCCAGGTATTGGCGATATTAAATACCTGGGATGCCGATAAAGTAGATGCAGCTAAACTAAATACTGCACTCGATTTTATTTTTCTTGTTTTTTACAGCCTTTTTTTATTTACTGCTTGCAATACAATAGCACAACGCTTTACAGGATTTGTACGCCAAACAGGTATAGCACTGGCCTATGGCGCCCTTGCTGCAGGTATGCTGGATGTAGTGGAAAATATTGGTATGCTTGTAAGCCTTTATGGCAATACCAGCGATTGGATAAGTATAATCACCTGCCTTGCTGCAGTAATTAAATGGGTACTGGCTTTAGCCGCACTTGCATTTGTACTAATAATGGCGATACCTTACTGGATGAGCAAAAATAATGGGCCACAGCATCACAGGCACCCCTAAATAGACTCAGCCTTTGCAAAAGAGATACGCTGGGTACAACTTAAACAAAGGCTGATAATTTGGCAATCAATCCACAGCAAATATAACGAGGTTGGTAGTACGCTCACACAAATTCAATATTTTTTTACAAATATTTTTGTTTTGCAAAAACCAACCCGGCCCCTCTGCAAAATCACTTAATTTTACCCCCTCAATAAAAAGCCATATCACCTAAAAACTTCTCATCATGCAAGTTTGGAAAGACTACCAGGAAAAGAATAAAGACCGTTTTTTGAATGAACTGCTGGAGCTGTTGCGGATACCTAGCGTAAGCGCAAAAGGCGAACATAAAAACGACATGTTGCAATGTGCAGAGGCAGTAAAACAGCGCCTGCTGGATGCCGGGGCAGATAATGCAGCATTATATGTAACCGAAGGGCATCCTATTGTATATGCCGAAAAAATGATAGACCCTGCCAAACCAACTGTACTGGTTTACGGCCATTACGATGTGCAACCTGCCGAACCGCTTGAACTTTGGAAAAGCGGCCCTTTTGAGCCCGTAATTATTGATGGAAAAATATTTGCCCGTGGCAGTTGTGATGATAAAGGCCAATTTTACATGCATGTAAAAGCGCTGGAAACAATGGTACAAACCGGCACGCTTACCACCAATATTAAGTTTTGTATAGAAGGTGAGGAAGAAGTGGGCTCACCCAATTTGGGCAAGTTTGTAGCCACCCATAAAGAGTTGCTAAAAGCAGATTGTATTTTAATTAGTGATACCGCTATGCTTAGTATGGATACCCCTAGCATAGATACCGGTGTACGGGGCCTTAGTTATATTGAAATAGAAGTAACTGGCCCCAACCGTGATTTACATAGCGGCGTGTATGGCGGTGCAGTAGCCAACCCGGTAACAATTTTAGCTAAAATGATTGCCAGCTGCCATGATGAAAACAACCATATTACCATACCCGGATTTTATGATGATGTAGTAGAAGCTACCCAAGCAGAAAGAGCATTGATGGCCGAAGCCCCCTTTAACGAGGCCGAGTATATGCAAGACTTGGGCGTACAGCAGCTATGGGGCGAAAAAGGCTACAGCAGCAATGAAAGAACCGGCATTCGGCCAACACTCGAACTAAATGGCATTTGGGGCGGATACCAGGGCGAAGGCGCTAAAACCGTATTGCCCAGTAAAGCTTGCGCAAAAATATCTGCCAGGCTGGTACCCAACCAATCGTCGGAAAAAATAACAGCCATGCTGCTGGAGCATTTTAAAAAAATAGCGCCTGCAAGTGTTACCGTAAAAGCATTTGAACACCATGGCGGCGAGGCTTACATGACACCCATTGACAGCAAGGCTTACCAGGCCGCAGCTAAAGCCATTACAGCTACTTTTGGCAAAGCGCCCATACCGGTAAGGGGCGGAGGCAGCATCCCTATTTGCGCCCTGTTTGAAAAAGAATTGGGTATTAAAATCGTTTTTATGGGCTTTGGGCTGGATAGCGATAACCTGCATAGCCCTAACGAAAAATTTAACCTGGAAAACTATTACAAGGGTATAGAAACCATCCCGTTTTTCCACCAGTACTTTGCTGAGATGCAGTAGGCATAAAATATCATATAGTAAAATGGGCGGCTGTATTTCAGCCGCCCATTTTACTATACTAGCATGGTGATTTTACAACTCCTTTTTGGCAGATTGATTTTCTTCGTACGTCATTACCCGGTAGCCGGTTTTGGGAAACTCAAACTTAGATAAGGGTATAGCCCCTAACTCCACTTTTGCCAGGGTATAAGTAAACTTTAGATTATTACGCTCTAGCTCGTACATTACCGGTACGCCATCCAGGTTACGAAACAAGGGGCTGTATTCTTTATTGATCACATTAAGCTCTT
>JBDKJT010000222.1:0-11413 GCA_039796475.1 Bacteroidota bacterium
ATGCAAATGTGCCTACAAAAAATGAAATTAAAAAGGGAAGAATGACAAAAGTCAATCTTCCCTTATCTGTAATAGTTTTAATATCAGCTTTAAACCGCAAAACTTTCGCCACAACCGCAACTTCTGCTGGCATTGGGGTTATTAAAATAAAACCCTTTTCCATTTAAGCCATCACTAAATTCCAGCTCGGTATTTACCAGGTACAAAAAGCTTTTTAAATCGGTAACGATTTTTACGCCCTTATCCTCAAATACCTGGTCCATTGGTTTTGTTTCGTTATCAAAATCCATTTTATAACTCAGCCCGCTACATCCGCCACCCACTACACTTACCCTTAAAAAGTAAGAAGCGTCGTTGGCTATCCCTGCGTCTGTCATCAGGCTTACCACTTTGCTTTTTGCTTTATCGCTGATATAAATTGCGTTATCTGTACCTACCATAGCTTTACAGTTAAAGGTTAAAAAAACAGCCAGCTGCCATCAATTTTAAGCCTTGTACTTTTTGTTAAAAAAATTAATGCACTACGCTTTCATCAAACTTGATAGCCTCTAAGCCATTTTTTACACGGTAATCGTTAATGGCTGCTTTAATAGCATCTTCGGCTAATACGGAGCAGTGAATTTTTACTGGCGGAAGATTTAGCTCTTCTACAAAATCCATATTATCTACCTTAACTGCTTCTTCAATATTTTTTCCTTTCAGCCACTCGGTAGCCAATGATGAGGATGCAATAGCAGAGCCACAGCCAAAGGTTTTAAATTTTGCATCTGTAATTGTACCAGTTGCATCATCTACCTCAATTTGCAGGCGCATTACATCACCACACTCGGGTGCACCTACTAAGCCGGTACCTACATTTTTAGAGGATTTATCAAGCGTTCCTACATTTTTAGGATTTTGATAATGATCTATAACTTTTTCTGAATATGCCATTTTATTTGATATTTAATTGTGTTAAAAATAGTACAGGGTATGGTTTAAAAGTGAATGACTAATTAATGGTGTGCCCATTCAATTGTATTAAGGTCAATCCCCTCTTTATACATTTCCCACAGCGGGCTCATGTCTCTTAATTTTAATACTGTTTCGCTGATGGCTTTAATGGTGTATTCAATTTGCTCATCGGTAGTAAAACGCCCCAAACCAAAACGCAGCGAACTATGTGCCAAATCATCACCCAGGCCTAGCGCTTTTAATACATAAGACGGCTCCAGCGATGCAGAGGTACAGGCAGAGCCTGAGCTAAGTGCAATATTTTTATTAAAGCCCATAAGCAAACCTTCGCCCTCTACGTATTTAAAAGAAATATTGGTTACATGCGGCAGGCGGTGCTCTTTACTGCCATTTACATACGCTTCTTCTAATTTTAAGAGGGCGGTTTCCAATGTATCCCTCATTTTGCTGATGCGTTGATTATCCTCATCCATTTCCAGGCGGCATAGCTCGCAAGCCTTACCAAAACCAACAATACCGGGTACATTTAAAGTGCCGCTACGCATACCCCGCTCATGGCCACCGCCATCCATTTGTGCGGTTACTTTTACCCTTGGGTTTTTGCGGCGTACATATAATGCACCTACACCTTTAGGACCATACATTTTGTGGCCGGTAAAGGCCATCAAATCAATACCATCTTTATTTACATCTACCGGTACTTTACCTACCGCCTGTGTGGCATCGGTAAAAAACAATGCACCATGTTTTTTGGCAAGGGCGCTTATTTCTTTTACCGGCTGTATTACACCCACCTCATTATTGGCATACATAATGGCAATTAAAATGGTGGTTGGCTTAATGGCAGCTTCCAATTCTTTTAAATCAATTAATCCCTCAGCATTTACGGGCAGGTACGTTACTTCGCCACCCAGTTTTTCAATATGCTTACAAGTATCCAGTACAGCTTTATGCTCTGTAACAGCGGTAATAATATGATTGCCTTTGCTGGCATACATTTCAAATACACCTTTAATAGCCAGGTTATCAGCCTCTGTAGCGCCACTGGTAAAGATTATTTCTTTGGGGTCGGCTCCTATTAATTTGGCTACTTGCTCCCGTGCATAATCTACTGCCTCCTCTGCCTCCCAGCCAAAAGGGTGATTGCGGCTGGCAGCATTACCAAAATGTTGTAAAAAATAGGGCGTCATTGCCTCCAGCACCCTGGGATCCATGGGCGTGGTGGCATTATTATCTAAATAGATAGGCAACTTCAACATAGTATTATTAGTTTAATCTTTAAACACGAAAATACTACAAAAGGTTCTATTTTAGCTGTTAAAGGCCGGGCCAATTGCTCATTTTACGGATTTCGTAAATACCGGCCCGTACATTTTGTTATGATTAAAATAGAACATATTGGCATTGCGGTAAAAGAGCTTGCTACGGCTGTTCCATTGTACCAAAAACTGCTTAATACCGAATGCTATAAAACAGAAACGGTACAAAGGGAGCAGGTAAATACCGCTTTTTTTAAAATGGCCGATAGTAAAATAGAGCTGCTGGAAAGCACCCACCCCGATGGGGTGATTGCCCGGTTTATAGACAAAAAAGGCGAAGGTATCCACCATATTGCCTTTGAAGTGACGGATATAATTGCAGAAATGAAGCGCCTGCAAGCCGAGGGTTTTGTACTGCTAAGCCAGGAGCCCAAGCCCGGTGCCGATAATAAACTGGTTTGTTTTTTACACCCTAAAAATACACACGGGGTATTGGTAGAGCTCTGCCAGGAGCGCCCACTTTAGCCAGCGAGGTAGGGGTTGTGCATTTTTTCTTGCCCGATGCTGGTGCTGGGTCCATGGCCACTGTGTACCACTGTGTGGCCAGGCAATACCATTAGCTTTTGTTGTATACTATTAATTAATTGTTGATGATTGCCTCCGGGCAAATCGGTACGGCCTATACTGCGCTGAAACAATACATCGCCACCAATTATAAAATTTTGTGCTTTGCAATAAAAACAAATACTGCCCGGTGAATGGCCCGGTGCTTCTATAACCTGCAGCTCATCCTGGCCAAGCTGTACCACATCACCCTCTTTTAAAAAAACCAAACTGCCCTGGTAATTATCAAAAGGCATATTCCACATAAGGCCAGAGGCGGGGGCCATCTGCAGCATTTTTTCTTCTTGCGGATGCAGGTGCAGCAACAGCCCGTAGGTATCGTTAATAAATTTATTGCCAAATACATGATCTAAATGGCAGTGGGTATTAAGCAGCAGTTTGGGGGTAAAGCCACTCTTACTGATAAATTGAGCAAGCTGCTCTTTTTCCTCATCAAAATAACAACCGGGGTCAATAATAATGCACTCTTTATGCTCATTAAATAACACATACGTGTTTTCTTGTATAGGGCTGAAAACAAAGCTTTTGATCTGTAACATCTAACAAATTTTTTAACAATAAAGGGATATTTTTACGGTTGGATGCAAAGGAGTAATTTTAATAATTAAACAGTAAAGTTAGTATGGCAAAATACAGCAGGATATTTTTTTTAGCAACCACCCTATTTTTAATCCTATCTCAAAGCATCACCGCACAGGTAATTAATGCGGTAGAGTTTGGCAGAAACAGGCTACAGTTTAAAAAATTTAAATGGCAATATTATCAATCCAGGAATTTTAATACCTACTTTAATCAAAATGGGCAGGAGCTGGCTAAATATGTATTACAAGCTGCCGAAGAAGAGCTGTCGGATATTGAAAATTTTACAGAGTACAGCTTGCAGCGCAGGGCAAATATTGTGGTATATAATAGCTACGCCGATATGGAGCAATCCAATATCGGCCTCGGTATAGATTGGCAAAATACTGCGGGCACCACCAAATTTGTGAACAATAAAATGGTGGTATATTTTAATGGCGATCATAGCGCACTGCGCCGCCAAATACGCCAGGGTATTGCCCGGGTAATTACCGATAATGTTTTGTTTGGAGAGGACCTGGGTGAATTTGCCGGCAACCAGGCACTGCTTGATTTACCAAAATGGCTTACCGATGGCTATGTAGATTACGCTGCAGAAAACTGGAGCACAAAGCTGGATGATCAATTAAAAAGCGAAGTGCTGGGCGGTACTTATAAAAACTTTTACCATTTTGCCTTTGTAAACCCCCGGCTGGCCGGCCATGCTTTTTGGTATTTTATTGAAGAAAAATACAAAAAAGAAAATGCCACTTACCTCCTTTACCTGGCCCGGGTATATAAAAATTTAAACCGTGCCAGCATACAGGTTTGCAAAAAAAAGTTTAAAGATTTGCTGGCCGAATTTATGGAGTACCAGGATGATAAGTACAGCGAAGATATATCCCGAAGAAGAGCATACCCTAAGGGCCAGGCTGTAGAAAGTTTTGAAGTAAGCCAGCGTAAAGATTATTACCGCATCAATGTAAATCCTCAGAAAAAAAATAGCAGCTACACCCTTGTGGAATACAATAAGGGTAAGGTATCGGTAAACCTGTACGAAGATTTTGAGGTGATACCCATTTTAAAATATGGCATACGCAGTTATCAAAACGAAACCAACCCCGGCTATCCCTTATTAGCCTGGGATCCTAAAGGCACCCGCCTTACGGTGGTATATGTACACGAGGGACGTATAAAATTATTTGTGTACGACCTGGTTACCCGAATAAAAAATCCCAAGCTGGATCTTACCGATCAGTTTGATCACATACAGGATGTAAAATACATGATTGACAGTCGTACACTTTTGTTAAGCGCTGTAAAAAATGGGCATACCGATTTGTTTACCTATAACCTGGAAAACGATAAGATTAACCAAATTACCAATGATGTGTACGACGACCTTGATGCCAGCTTTGTTTCTTTTCCAGGAAAAACAGGGATTATTTTTAGCAGCAACCGCCCTGGCCCATCCGCCAAAGGTGCCGATACTTCGCTACCCAGCCACCAGCGGTATAATATATTTTTAATCACCAATTTTAGCAATAAGGCAGAGCTCAACCAAATAACCCAACTATCTAACCTGCAATATGGCAATGCCCGTTACCCTACCGCTTACAACGAAAACCATTTTACCTTTATAAGCGACGAAAATGGTATTGGAAACCGCTATGCCGGCTTTTTTACTACAAAGGCTGCCGGGCTGGATACACTGGTGCTGATAAGCGGCAATATTTTAAGAAACCCATCAGAAAAAGAAGTAGACAGTGTTTTAAAAGCCTACAAACAAACCGATATCGATTCTGTTGCCGTGGTAGCCATTTCGCAAGATTCTGCCTACACTTTTCCACTAACCAACTACCCTACCAGCATTGCCGAAACCAGGATAGCCGGCGAAAATAACCAGGTGAGCGAAGTAACACAGGATGGCTATGATAAAACCTTGTACAAGTTAAAAATTGATGACAATACCCTGCGCCGCAGAAATATTACTGCCAGGCCCACCACCTATATGAAACGGGTATTAATGACGGATAAAATAGCTACTACCGATGCCGATCAGTACGATAAACCCATGCCGGGAGATACGGCTCAAAAGCAAGAAGATATTTTTCAAAACGAGTTTGAAACAGAAGCTGCAGCCAATGCCCAGGCTAAAGAAGCTGGTATTATAAAAGCGCCTGAGGGATCGCAAAGCAATGTATTAAAAAATGCCAGGCTGTACCCTTACAAACCGGTAAAGTTTGGTGCCGAGTATGGAGGTATAAGCCTAAGTAATGCCATCTTATACAATCGCTACCAGCCATACACCGGTGGCTCGGGCCCCATCAGGCTGGGTTCGGAAACGCCTTTAAATGGCTTGCTGCGCCTGGGTACATCGGAGCTGATGGAGGATGTAAAATTTACAGGTGGCTTTCGCTTATCCACCAATTTAAAAGACAATGAGTGGTTGTTTAGTTACGAAAACTACCGCAAGCGGTTTGACTGGTCGTTAAATTTTTACCGCAATGTATTAGGCGTAGCTTATGAAGACCCTGACCCATCCTTTAATGGTGATGAAATAACCGGTAAAATCATTTCGAATATTTACATGGCGGGCATCTCTTATCCCTTTGACAGGGCCCGGCGTATTAGCCTAACCGTTGGCATACGCAACGACCGGTATACGCTGCACAACAATATTTTTTATCCCGAAACACTTACCATACCCAACGAATCGAGGCGCTTTGCACAAACGCATGCCGAGTATGTGTACGATAACTCCCTAAACCCAACCCTTAATATTTGGAATGGGCTACGGTACAAAGTGTTTTTCGACTGGAATACAGATATCAGCAAAGAAAAAAACAGCAGTGGTAAATACAATTTTAACTGGGGTTTTGATGTAAGGTATTATTACCCTATTTACCGCAACTTTATTTGGGCGGGCCGTGCCTCCGGCGATTTTAGCTGGGGCAACCAAAAAACTATTTATTACCTGGGCGGTATAGATGGCTGGATGATGTTTGGCAACAACCTAAAAAATGATGGCACCTACCGTTTCTTTAACGAAAATAATCAACCCGACCAGGATATTGATTATGCATACCAAAGCCTGTCGATGAACCTGCGTGGCTTTACCCAAAATGTAGCCAATGGCAATAATGCCGTTACCCTTAACAGTGAGTTTAGGCTGCCAGTGTATACCACGTTTTTTAGCAGGCCCGTAAACAATGCCTTTTTACGCAATTTTCAGATAGTACAATTTATTGATTTAGGCACCGCCTGGAATGGTGCTTACAAAGGTATTGCCCGGCCATCCTCTACCTACGGATTTCCGCCGGTGCAGGTAAAAACCAAAGTAGGTGGTATAGGCCCGCTTGCGGGTGGCTATGGCTTTGGTGCCCGCAGCATGCTGCTGGGCTACTTTTTAAAATTTGATGCTGCCTGGCAAATGAATGGCCTGTTTAGGGGTAAGCCTATTTATTACTTTAGTATGGGCCTCGATTTTTAAATTAGCTTTTAAAATATATAGCATTGCACCCGGCCAAAAAGCCGGGTGCTTTATTTTAGTATTTATCTTGCCACGGTAAGCGTTTTAATAAAAAATTATGGGAATCGAATCTATTAAACAAAGCCTGAAAGGATCGTTGGATACAGTATCGGAGCAATTAAAAGACTCGCTGGCGCTTGTAAAAAACTTAAAGGAAGCCAGCACCGAAAAACTAAACCAACTGGTAAACGACATATTAGGAATCGCTCCACTAATTGAAGAAACTGGTTTTACAATGAAGGATGTAAGTGTGGATATTGGCATACCCCTGGGCATTAGCCTGTCGTTTGTAAAAGAAAAAGATATAGACCCACAAACCATCGAAAAGATGCTGGAAGAAAATAAAGACAAAGAAGTTTTAAAACTGATTGTAACAGCTTTGCAAAAAGCTGATACCCTACAAAAAAGCATGAACCTAAGTAACTATACTTTTAAAGGGCTTGGTATGAAGTTGGGTTTTCCGCCAGATGTAAGCCTGAAATTTGAGCGAAATTAGGCTGCTGCTTATACATTACAACCAGCTTATTCTGCAATACCGCTTTTAACGGCAAACATTACCAGGCCAGCCGTATTGCGTACGCCCACTTTTTCAATAAGCCGCTGGCGAATACCTTCGACCGACCGGGGACTTAAAAAAATTTCTTTCGCAATTTCCTGTGCTGTTTTTTCTTCGCAAATCATTTTTAATACTTCTAACTCTCTTTCTGTAAACGACGCATCATTATTAAAAGATGGTTTAATTTGATTTTTTAACACCAGTTTTTTTAAGAGTGCCTTGTTTACAAGATCATTAAAATAATAGCCATTTTCTGTAACACAGTAAATGGCTTTTCTTATTTCTTCGGGCTCGCTGTTTTTTAGCAGGTAGCCATTAGCCCCATTTTCCATCAGGTGAATAATAAACTTATCATCCTCATACATGGTAACCACCAGCACTTTTACTTCGGGGTAATTGCTACGAATGTGCCGGGTGGCTTCCATACCATCCATCAGGGGCATTTTTAAATCCATGATAACCACCTGGGGTAATTTTTCTTTCAGTTGCAGCAATAGGTCTTCGCCATTGTCTGCCTCCATCATTACACAAAAATTTTCATCGGCGGCAAGCCCTACTTTTAGCCCGTCTCTAAAAATTTTATAATCGTCGGCTATTGCAATTTGTATTGGTTGCATCGCTTTAATTTTTTGGTATGTTAAGTGTAATGGTACAACGGCCCGGCATTTTTGCAAAGGCAATACTACCCTTTAGCAGTACCAGGCGATTTAATATAGTGCGTAATCCCAAACCACCTGTTTGAAACCTAAGCTGCTCAAACTGTTGCTGGCTTAGCCCATCCCCATTGTGCATTACTATAAACTGAAGATTGTGCCCGGTAAAATGGCTGCTGATGGTTAGCTCGCTGGCATGGGCATGTTTTAATATATTTTGTACCAGCTCTTGTATCATCCGGTAAGTGCTAATATCATCATCGGCATTTTTGGCAACATATGCATCATCTAGCTGTACCTGCACTGCTGCCAGCTGGCCGGCTGTGTGTTTTATAAAATGCCTAACGGCCTCATTTAACCCAAATTCTTTTAAAATGCTGGAGTGCAGGTTGTGAGAGATGGATCGTACTTTTTGTATACCTGCATCCAGCAGCTCTTTTGCTGTTGAATGCAATGATGCATCTGTACCCGACAAACCAGCTGCCTTAATATTTGCCAGGTGCAATCTTGCAGAAGAAAGGATAGCACCTACCTCATCATGCAATTGTTCGGCTATACGGTGCCGCTCAGATTCTTCGCTTTTAACCGCACTTTCTATTAATTGATTTTGCTGCTCTTCTTTTAGTTGTTGCATACCTTGCTGGTACTTCATTTTCCGTTTTAAAGACACTACCAGCACCGAAAAAAAACTAACAAACAGCAGGATGGTTACTACTGCTACAATCACCAACAGGTCGATATCATTAATGCTTGCTAACATAAAAAAAACGGGCTATAAAAAAACAAAGCATGATGTAAGAAAAATTATGCAGATCCCAAATACTTATGGCAAACTCACTAAACTTTAGTGATATTTTTTTGTAGAAAAGAAATACCGGAAAGTTTATAACCATGTAAATACTAATACCGGTAACCATCCAAAAGACATGGTTACCCCTGATTGTTAAAGGCTCTTCGGATAGCATCAAGCCCAAAAAATATTGCAGGCAATAAAATAACAGTAAGCCTGCCTCTAACCCTAGCAGCCGGCTGCTAAATTTGGTAAAGGGTTCAAAAAAAATAAAGTTTATCAGCACAAATAGCAAAAACAACAGTGGTATAATGCCTTTTATCTTTGAAGAAAAAAATAGTGGCAGTTTGCTAAAAAACCAGCTAATACAAATAAAGCGTATGATGGAGTGCAAATGATAAAAAATAATATTATCACCAGGCACTGAAGAAAAAGAAAAGATCAAACGTTTTTTCCAAAAATAATCTTGCAAAAAATTTAGCACTAAAGCTATGCAAACGTAGTACAGTAAAGGGATTGCCAAGCGGCTTAGCTGGCGATTATATAATAATACGCAAGCCGGTATTAGTAGTGCCCATACCTCACTCCAATCTATTATTTCCTTTAGCCATCCGTACATAACTGTTTCAATTACATTAATAGGCCCGGGCAGGTGGGCAGGGGTTAGCAACTCCAAAATCAATCACACGGCCTACAGGTATTTCGCCAACAACATTGTAAGGCTTTATTTTATACATGATTAAATCGCCACTATAGCGTACCGGCGTTAATAAAAAATAGCCATTTCGGTTAATGCTTACCAAACTATCTATATGCCGTTTACTAATCCAGTATTCAGAAAAAACCTGGGTGTTTACCAATATGCCGGTTTGGGTAGCAGTAAGATTTATCAGGTTGGGGTAATTGGCCGGGTTATCGGTAACATTTAATATTGGCAACAGCAATGTTTTTTTTTGCCCATTGCTGGTTACTTCCGTTGCCTTAAATGTTAGCGACCTAAAATTTGTGCCTACCCTTGCCAGCGTGGCTGCATCTACCTTCATGGTAAGATAATAAACCGTACGTGCCCTAAATGCAAAAAAGTAAATAAGAAAACTTGTGACGGCAATAACCAGTAAGGATATACCAGCCAATTGATACTTGCTTAGTTTCATACATGTTGGTTTTATTGGTACAACAGTACTTGCAGCAAGAGGTGTAGCATACTCATATCCAATATAGCTATGCTTTTTGACAATACATAGATTGCAACATATATTTTTTGCGTATAAATACGCATTTAACTACCTGCGTACAACTGCACATAGCTGCTGGCGGGCATAAAGCATAACTACGCATTTTATTTTTAAGGTATAAATCACCTTGATTGAGGGGTTGGTGATGAGCAACATTTGTGTATAAAAATCACCACCATGAGCATCTCAATCATCGTTCGCCTTCTACTGCCCATTTTATCGGTACTGGTAAAAAACACACCAACTATCCCTGCCACAGCGGCTTCTGCAACCACTAACCAGGCCGCTGCCAGCACAGCAAAAAATGATGGATTATTTTACTTGTACCAAATGGCTGTAGACAACGGCGTACACCACGAGCACAAAGATGGACAAGTACATTTTTACTATTACGAAGGCATCAGAAAAAAAGATTGTCGCTTTTCTCTGCGGTGCATTTGCACTAAACTTGTACTAGCCCTTGTACACATTATTGTATTGCTGATTATGACATGCCATTTTTTACACCATGTTTGCCATTGGCAGTAAACATATCATTACGCATAGTTATCTGCCTGCAGTTTTTTTACAGAAAAATACAAGAGGTTAAATAATACCGTAAGCAATAAGGTTACACCCCAGGTGCGTACATGTTGTAATGGTTGTACAAAAGGATGAGCCAACTGCGTAAAAAGCATCAAAGGATTTACAAATACATCCCAACTGTTCCAGCGTAAAAAGCGCCCAACATATACTCCAAAAGAACCCAAAAATAAAGCCCCCGCCACCAATCTTGTAACATGCTGCGGCCGCAGGTAGCGTTTTAAAAAAAGCTCTACCTGAAAGAGAGATACAAAGGCCATCAGCAAACCTGCCACAGATGAAGTAAACAACAATATGGCATCATACCATACAGGCATGTCGCCGGCTGATTGATGAAGATGTATAAGATCGGTAATGATGTATAAGGAATTGGGGAAAAACAACAGCCAGCCAGCTAACAAAAGATAACGGTACCATCGCTTATGCCGGCGCAGGCCAGCTATCGTTAAGCTTAGTTGAAAAGGAATCCATGCCAAGAAAAGATTCCACAATAAAAAAGTATACCGGGTATTATTGGCATATCCTACTCTAAAAGTTATCATGAGTGCAATAAACAGCACAAAGGCGGTTACTATTTTTTCGGCGCCGGAAAGTTTTATCATAAAAATGTTTTTATCAACTGAAAAAATTTAGGCATAAAAATGATACTGCCTGTTATCACACTAGCTAC
>JBDKJT010000223.1:0-7225 GCA_039796475.1 Bacteroidota bacterium
CATTAGTAAGGCATGTATCTGAGCCATCGTACGATTGATACCCCAATGCGTACCAAAAGCGCCCCAGCTGCTGATAAATTGTTGTTTGGCTTCAGATAATTTCATGAGGTTAATTTGCAACTTAAAGTTAAGTATTGTTTTGAACTTTCAAAATATTTTGAAAATATTTTTTTTGACATTAAAATACCGCAACATGTATTGCGGTTTTTTTAAATGATGTATGTTGCTATACGGCATCTGCTATTTCGGGCATTAATACCAATCTTTCTTCGGGCACCCAAATGGTATCAGGTTCTTTTCTGTCTGGGTAGGTAAAATCAACTTCGTACTTGCGTGACTCATCATTTAAATTTCTGATGATTGCAACACCGGCAGGCTTATATTCAGTATCGAGCAGCAGTACACGCTGACTAAGGTGAAACTTCATTGCGTTTAATGTTTTGATGGGTATCATAACCAGAACAAAATTTATGCCCGACAGGGCGGTTAGCCGTTAAGTTTTTTACAATGTTTCAACAGCAAAGCGGTAGTTGTAAACAATTGCTTTGGGCGCTGCCTTGCCCATCTAACGTTTAAATTACATACTAAGTGTTTAAAATAAGCTGCAGTAATGTACAAGTTACGCACATACAAAAGCTACACCGGCTTTGCTGAATAAAAAAAGCGCCGGTTTTGCCGGCGCTTTTTTTATTAGGTTATAACCCTTAAACCAGCATGGTTACTGGGTTTTCCAGGAATTTTTTGATGGTTTGCAAGAATGAAGCTCCTACGGCTCCATCCACACTGCGGTGATCGCAACTGAGGGTAACTTTCATTGTATTTACTACAGCAAAGCCATCGCCTTTTTTAACCACTACTTCTTTAATTGCCCCTACAGCTAAAATTGCACTGTCTGGCGGATTGATGATGGCAGTAAATTGTTCAATATCCATCATGCCCAGGTTACTGATGGTAAAAGTATTGCCACTAAATTCTGCCGGTTGTAGTTTTTTGTCTTTTGCCTTAGCATATAATTGTTTGGCATCTGCAGCTATTTGTGACAGCGATTTTTGATCGGCAAAACGAATTACCGGTACAATTAATCCATCGGGCATTGCTACGGCAGAGCCGATATGTACATGATGATTTTGACGGATAAAATCTCCCATCCAGCTACTATTTACATCGGGGTGCTTGCGCAATGCCATGGCGCAAGCCTTTATCACCATATCGTTAAAAGATATCTTAACAGGGCTTACCTCATTCATGGCCGTACGGGATGCCATGGCATTATCCATATTAATTTCCATGGTGAGGTAAAAGTGCGGAGCACTAAACTTGCTTTCGCCAAGGCGGCGTGCAATTACCTTACGCATTTGTGTAAGTGGTATATCAGTATGGCCTTCTGCGCCGCCGGTGTAGGCTGGTGCAGCAGGGGTTGCTTGTTTGGCAGGGGCTGCAGCTGCAGCAGGTGTGTAGCCATCCACATCTTTTTTGGTGATGCGGCCGTTATCGCCACTACCACTTACTTTAGTAAGATCGATGCCTTTTTCTGCAGCTAATTTTTTTGCCAGTGGCGATGCTTTTATGCGCTGGTCGGTGGCAGCGGCGGCTGGTGCTTGCTGAACTGCCGGCTGTGCAGTGGCAGCTTCTGCAGTGGCTTGCTGCGGAGCAGCAGCTGTGGCAGTATTGGAGCCAGATTTTTCGGCTGCTACAAAAGCGCTTACATCGGTGCCGGGCTTACCAACAATGGCAATAATTTCGTTTATTTTAGCGGCATTACCTGCCTCTACACCAACATATAAAAGGGTGCCTTCTTCGTAGCCCACCACTTCCATGGTTGCTTTATCGGTTTCTACATCTGCCAGTACATCATCTGCCTTTACGGTATCACCTACTTTTTTGTTCCAGGATACTATTTTTCCTTCGGTCATGGTATCACTCAGCAGGGGCATTCTTATTACTTTGGCTCCGGCAGGTAGTGGGGCAGCGGCTGTTGCAGGGCTGGCAGTGGTAGCCACGGGTGCCGGTGCAGGAGTTGTTGCTGCTGCTGTGGCTGGGCTGGCGTTATCCAACAAGGCCGAAAAATCTTCTCCATCTTTACCAACAATGGCAATAATTTGGTTAACCTTGGCAGCTTCGCCAGCCGGAACGCCAATATATAAAAGGGTTCCATCGGCATAGCCTGTTACTTCCATGGTTGCTTTATCGGTTTCTACATCTGCTAATACATCGTCACTTTTTACTTTGTCGCCTACTTTTTTATTCCATGCCACAATCTTACCCTCAGTCATTGTATCGCTCAACAGCGGCATTCTAATTACTTCTGCCATATTTGATAGTTTCTAAGTATTTGTAATGAGCGTCGAAATTAATGCAAAAAAAGCAAATAGAACAGGGGTTGGTAGCAGGGCTATGCTTATTTTGTTTTTACGGGCTGTGGGATGGCTTTAAGAAATATGGGTGTATCAAAACCTGCCAAACGTTTGCAACGCTTGTATTAAAACGGGTGGCAGCTTATTCAAGCTCTAGTTTTAGCCGCTCTTTTAGCTCTTTTACCAGCGGATACTCTTCAATAATTTTAAGGTATTGCTGTTTTCGGGTAAGGGTTTGCTCTTGGGGCGCTGCGGTACTAGGTTTTTCTACTACGGTTACCTGGTAGGTAAGGGACCGGTTTCTAAACCTTGTTTGCAAATGCTCTACCAACTGAGCCCGTTCTGTTTCTATAAAAGCTTTTTGGATATCGCTATCGGTAATGATGCCAATGGAATTATTATCGATAATACTTAATTCAGCGGTTTTAAAATGAATAATGGCAGAGTGGTTGGCCCTGTCTCTTAACAGTTGTATAAATTCGCCCCATGCCTGGTGCAGATCTTCTTCAGTTACTGCCTTTGCCTCGTTGCCACCGGCTTTGTTTTGATCGCTGATTTGCTGTCTTAACTTTGATAAGGAGCCCAGTGCTGTACGGGTTTCTGTGGCAGTACCGGCTTTTGAGTTTGGCTGAGGAGCTGTGTTGGTTTTTTCTACAACCGGTGTTTCTATAATCAGTTTTGCCGTTGGTGCAGGTGTAGTGGCAGGTACTGCAGGTTGGGCCGCCTCGCCAAATTTTATAATAGGTAATGCTTTAAAGGAGAGTGTTTTACTACCCTCAACTATTTTTTTTTTTGTTAGCACTTCGCTATCGCTGGCCAGTTGTAATGCTTGTTGCAGGTAGCTTAGTTTTATCAATGTCAACTCTACATGCAGCCGTTTATTACGAGCTTGCTTATAGTTTATTTCGGCTTCGTTTAAAACATTTAAGGCGCTAATGATAAAAGCTGCCGGAGTTTTTTGTGCGGTTTCCAGGTATTTTTGTTTAAAATCTTCGGCTACCTCCAGCAGCAGGGCAACTTTTGCATCGCTGCTTACCAAAAGGTTGCGTAAAAACTCAGCAAAGCCATTTAGTACAATATCACCCTCAAAGCCCTTTCGGTTAATTTCGTCAAACATTAGCAGGGCATTGCCCAAATCTTGTTTGTATACAAAATCCATTAATTTAAAATAGTAATCTTCATCCAGTATGTTCAGGTGCTCCAGGGTGTTTTGATAGGTAACGGCACCATTGGTAAAGCTTACAATTTTATCCAAAATGCTTAAGGAGTCTCTCATACAGCCCTCGCTTTTTTGGGCTATAATGTGCAAGGCCGTTTTTTCTGCGTTAATATGCTCTTTGTCACATATTTCCTGCAGGTGTTCTACCGTATCATTATTGGTGATGCGTTTAAAATCAAATATCTGGCACCTGCTAAGTATGGTGGGTAGAATTTTATGTTTTTCGGTGGTGGCTAAAATAAATATGGCGTAAGGTGGTGGCTCCTCAAGCGTTTTTAAAAATGCATTAAAGGCAGCGGCACTTAGCATGTGTACCTCATCTACAATATATACTTTGTATTTACCAGCCTGTGGTGCAAAACGTACCTGCTCAACCAGGCTGCGGATATCATCTACCGAGTTATTGCTTGCAGCATCCAGCTCGTGTATATTAAGGGAATTGCCAGCATCAAACGACTGGCAACTGTTACAACTGTTGCAAGCCTCGCCATCGCTGGTTTTATTTTCGCAATTAATGGTTTTGGCCAGTATCCTGGCACAGGTGGTTTTACCTACACCACGGGGCCCACAAAATAAAAATGCATGCGCCAGCTGGTTGTTTTTGATGGCGTTTTTTAAGGTAGTGGTAATATGTGATTGCCCCACTACAGTGCTAAAATTTTGTGGCCGGTATTTACGTGCAGATACAATAAATTTATCCATAGTGGTTAATGCTTAAGGCAGGTAGTACTGGTATTTACGGCACTAAAATGCGGTGCTGTAGTATTGCCTGCCGGCAAATCTAAAATCTTAAATCAACAATCTCAAATCAAAATAGGGTGGCGTTTAAACTCTTTTTGGCGGTTAAACAAATACCGGTATGTAACCAGGTTACGGGTTCGATAAGTGTCTCCAAAATTTTCTGCTACGTTAATCATCTTGGGGTTAAAATCGCCAATCCATTGCATTTCGTATGCATCATAAGGTGCAGCAGGTACCTGTATTATTTTAGAGCATTCGCCAATTAGGTAGGCATCCACACCATGGCCCTGCCACTCGGGTATCACGCCAAATACAAGACCGGTAAATTTTTTTGCTGGCTTAAATTTTTGCAGTAAAACAAAATATAGTTTTTGCAACAGGCCAAAGCGGCCGTTCATATATTTAAAATACTGGTTAAGGTCGGGCAGGTTTAAAAACATTGCAATTGGCTCTTCATTATGGTAGGCGAAATACACAATTTTTTCATCAATTACTGGTTTCATTTTTTTAAACATCAGCTTAACCTGTTCTACACTCAGTTGTTTTAAGCCGCCATGGCCAGCCCATGCTTTGTTATATACCGTGGCAAAGTCAGCCGCAAATTTATCCAACTGTTTTTTGTGGATGGTTTTGCAGCTAAATGCAGGGTTTGCTGCCAGTGCATTGTGGCGTTCAAAAATTTTATCGGATAGCTTTTTTTTGGGATCGTAGGCAAAGCATACCTGGTTGTAAAATGAATTAAATCCATAGTTTTCAAACAATGCCTGGTAATATGGCGGGTTATAATTCATGCAATACAACGGGGCATTAAAACCTTTTGTAACAAGGCCCCACCAGCGGTCTCTTTCTCCAAAATTAATTGGTCCATCCATGGCTTCCATCCCTTTTAATTGCAGCCATTCTTTGGCAGTATCAAAAAGCAAAGCTGCCGCAGCCTGCTCTTGTATACATTCAAAAAAACCAATGCCGCCAACAGGCACATCATCTCCCTTGTTTTTATATTTACTATTGATAAAAGCGGCTATACGCCCAATTAACATACCATCTTTAGTAACCAATATCCACCGGGTAATTTCTCCAAAGCGAAAGGCTTTGTTTTTTTCTTTATCAAATACATCGTCTATATCCTTGTTAAGCGGACGTATCCAGTTGGGGTCGTTTTTATACAATAAAACTGGCACCTGTAAAAACTGGCGGGCTGTTTGCTGGCTGGTAACCTCAATTATTTTCATAAACTTAATGTTGGCAAAAATAAGCAAGGCATTGATAGCTTTATTCAAATAGGAAGGCTCAAAAAAAGAAAAACCACTGCTGGTACGGCGCAGTGGTTTTCTTTTTTAAATATTGTTCCTTGGGAACATTTTGTTAAACGATGGTTGTTTAAAAAAATTGTTCTTTATGCAAGATTAGAGTTTTTTGGTTACGCCCAGTTTGATGCCATAGTTAACAATTCTTTCTTCAACAGAGTATAACCTGCTGTTGGTAGAAAACAGTTGTTTTCTAAACTGTGGCCCAATTTGCCAGGTATAACCTTTTTTTGTTTTCATACTTAAAAAGGTTTCAAAACCTGCATTTAGGTTAAACCGGTTGGTCATATCCGCTTCTTTTATATAGTTGCGGCGATCGGTTGATAATAAGTAAGATTGAGCCCCTAAAATTAGGGTTGGCTGGATAGTGGCACCTGCATACCAATCGATATTGTCTACAGAAGCCAGCCGGTAATCAGCGCCAACAGGTAGCGATAATTGCAGGGTTTGATTATGCAGTTTTACCGGTTGTATGCCATAGCCATTTGAGTAAGGGCTGCTGCGGTAAGCCTCATAAGCCATATAACTATTGGCATCATTTAAGGTAATGGAGGTGGTAAAAGGATGGTAGTTATCAAAGGCATGCAAACTATACCGGGCAAAGTTTAACTGAACGCCCGCTTTTATCCGTATTTTTTTTACAAGATCATATACAAAACTGGCACCAGCCTCTACACCAAATGAAGGGGTGTGTAAAACACTGTTGTCCAAATCGCTATTATTAATACTATTGGCTATGCCAGAGTTACCAATGTTTTTGTTGGCGGCATTATTAACTAAGTTGCGGTATACCAACGATGGTGTGATATAGCCTTGCAAAGCCAGCCGGCCTTTCCATTTTTTAGGCGCTGGGCGATTGTACAATATGTCGTGTTCAATCCAGCTACGATCTGTTTCCGTAGTAGAATTTTGGGCAGCTAACTGTGCGGCAAGGGTTGCTGCTGCAGGATTGATGCTGGGGTTTTTACCCATGCTTTGCAGTGTTTCTATACCAGGCAAAGTAGCTGTAGCGGGGGTAAACGCAATTTTTTGTGCATCCGCTGCCTGTAAGCCGGCAATGCTGATATCATCTGTATTGTTTGATGATGTTGCAATCGCTGAGCTATTTATCACATCTGCAGTTGTGTGGCTGGCTTTTGTATCAGCATTTATAGGCTGGGTAGCGGTGGCCGATTGTGCACTTGTAATAGATACCAGCTTGTTTTTGCTGGAAAAAATGCTGTGGGCAAACTGCCTGTTTTTATGACTGCCAGTTGTGTTGTACAAGGCATTCTTGTTGTTTTTGGCTAAACTGTTGGCAGTGGCAGCAGCCGGTGTTTTTGTTGCGGTATTATTAAAGGCAATGTTGTTGTGGTTGTTGATTAGCCCCCCGTTAGTAATAACAGCCGCAACAGTATGGTTACTGTTTTTAGTGGCAGCTACAGGCTTATTGGCAGTACTGGTATGGTTGGTATTGAGGTAGCCAATTAAAAACAGGGTACATAATAAAGTAATACACATTGAAACAGAGGGCCAGCGGCTACCGGGGTGCATATTATTATAAATACTATGCCACACTCTTCGGGAGGGGTACATTTTGAAATCGTCAACACTGTTTTTCAGGT
>JBDKJT010000224.1:0-16171 GCA_039796475.1 Bacteroidota bacterium
GCCAGGTAATAGTTTTTTTTGCCTTTTTGTACCAACAGGTATTTGTTATTTAGTAAAGAGTTGCTTTGCAGCAAGTGCTCAATATTATCTGTTTTTATTTTATTAATACTCACGCCACCGCCCTGCACCATTTTACGGGCCTCACCCTTGCTGGTAAAAATTTTGGTGTCGGCTAAAAAACTTACAATGTCAAGTCCTGCATCCAGTGCAGTGCGGCTAACAGTTACCGTGGGTACAGCATCCAGTACTTGCAATAACTGCTCTTCATTTAGCTGCTGCAGTATTTCGGCTGTATCGTTGTTAAATAATATTTGCGATGCCTTTACTGCAAACTCGTAATCTGCACGGCTGTGCACAAAACAAGTAACTTCTTCGGCCAGTTTTTTCTGTAGTAGCCGCTGGTGCTCATTGCCCTGGTGGGCCTGCAGCAGGGCTTCAATTTCCTCACGGGTTAAAAAAGTAAATATTTTAATAAATTTTTCTGCGTCGGCATCAGCGCTATTGAGCCAAAACTGGTAAAATTGGTAAGGCGATGTTTTGCTGGCATCCAGCCATACATTGCCTTTTTCGCTTTTGCCAAACTTGCTGCCATCCGTTTTAGTAATTAACGGGCAGGTAAAGGCAAAAGCATCGCTGCCACCCTTACGGCGTATTAATTCGGTACCGGTAACTATATTACCCCACTGATCGCTGCCACCCATTTGCAGCTTTACATTTTTATGATTGTTGAGGTAATAAAAATCGTAGCCTTGTACCAGCTGATAAGTAAATTCTGTAAAGCTCATGCCGCTATCACCTTCCAGCCTTTTTTTAACACTGTCTTTACTCATCATATAATTTACCGTAATATGCTTGCCTACTTCACGGATAAATTGTAAAAAACTGATTTCTTTAAACCAATCGTAATTATTGGCCATTTCAGCCGCATTGGGTTTGCTGGCGTCAAAATCAAGGTATTTTTCTAATTGTTTTTTTACACAGGCAAGATTATGTTGCAGCAGGTCTTCGCTCAGCATATTTCTTTCTTCGCTTTTGCCGCTTGGGTCGCCAACCATGCCTGTGGCGCCACCCACCAGGGCAATGGGTTTGTGCCCGGCTTTTTGAAGGTGATTTAATAAAATAATGGGTACCAGGTTGCCAATATGCAGGCTGTCGGCGGTAGGGTCAAAGCCAATATAACCGGTGGTCATCTCTTTTGTAAGTTGCTCTTCTGTGCCGGGCATTATATCTTGTATCATTCCTCTCCATTGCAGTTCTGCAATCAAATTAGTCATAAGTATATGTTGTTAAGCCTTAAAATTTTTTGCAAATGTGCTTACAAAAATCGACAAATTTTGGCTGTGTATTAAATAATTTGGCCGCCTGTAGCAGCAACCTTGCCGGGCAAATAGCCGAATGAAGGGCAGTGGGGCAGCCTTTTTGCAAATACGGGTGTCTTTTTTTTGAAAAAACCGGAATCCCCGGGCTTAACAAGGCAATGGTTACACCGCTAATACCGCTACATTTGCACACCCGGCAAATTCCATTTGCTGGAAAAAATAGCACAATTTAGTGAGTAAAAATGCGTTTTAAGGTATAGCGTTGTCCAAAATCCACATAAATCAACCAGAGAAAACAAATGACCAAAATAAAATTGACTGCTTTTGCATTAAGCCTGTTGTTTATTTCGGCTGCAGCGAAGGCTCAGTTCAGAAAATATTCTAACGAGTTTTTAAATATTGGCGCAGGTGCCCGTGGGCTTGCAATGGGCAGTGCACAGGTTGCATCTGTAAGCGATGGCACCGCTGGCTACTGGAACCCCGCCGGGTTGGTTTCGGTAAAAGACAATCCTTCAATTAATTTAATGCATGCCGAATATTTTGCCGGCATCGGCAAGTTTGATTATGGCTCGGTGGCCTTGCCCATACAAGATAATAGCCGCACACTGGGTATATCGCTGTTGCGTTTTGCGGTAGATGACATCCCCAATACTTTATTTTTGGTAGAGCCCGATGGCAGCATTAATTATAATAATATTCAAACATTTTCTTCGGCAGATTATGCCTTGCTCTTGTCTTACGCACAAACCATTGCCGAAACAGAAGAAGGGCATTGGAGTTTTGGGGTAAATGCAAAAGTAATACGCCGTACGGTAGGTAAGTTTGCCAGTGCCTGGGGGTTTGGGCTGGATGCCGGTATCCAAATGCATAGCAACAACTGGCGGTTTGGTGTAGTGGCACGGGATATCAGCACCACGTTTAATGCCTGGTCGTTTAAGTTTACCGAAAGAGAAAAAGAAGTGCTTTATCTTACCAATAACGAAATACCCGTAAAATCAACTGAGCTTACAGCACCCCGGTTAATTATTGGTGGTGGGTATAATTTTAATATCAGCGAATCATTTAAGTTGCTGGCAGAGGCCAACCTGGGCCTTACGTTTGATGGGCAGCGCAATACGTTGGTAAGCAGTAAGGCCATCAGTGTAGATCCCAGCCTGGGGCTGGAGGCCAACATCAACGATGTATTTTATGTAAGGGGTGGTGTTACTAATTTTCAAAAAGGGCTGGCAGATGGCGATACCCTTAATCAAAAAAAAGTGTGGATATACCAGCCTAGCCTGGGGGCAGGTTTTAGGTTAAAAAATGTGTCTATCGATTATGCTTTTTCTAACCTTGCCAATCAATCCAATCCACTATATACCCATGTATTTTCTTTAAAGATAAACCTGGCTAAAAAAGACAATTAATCCAACTACTTATATCAACCTACTATATGATGAGAAAAATATTGATAGCCTTGTTATTGATAACTGCTGCTGGCGCAAAGGCCCAGTTGAATAACAGCTGGATTGATTATAACAAAACCTATTACAAATTTAAAATTGGCAAAACAGGATTGTTTCGCATTAACCAGCCTGTGTTGCAAGCGCTGGGCTTACAAAACACGCCGGCTGAGTATTTTCAGCTATGGCGTAATGGAGAGCAAATAAGGCTTTTTACCTCGGTAGCATCTGGCCCACTGTCGGCAGCTGACTATATTGAGTTTTGGGGCAAGATGAATGATGGCGTACCCGATAAAGAATTATACGCCAAACCCGGCTACCAGTTGTGCGACAGTTTTAGTTTGCATACCGATACAGCTTCTTACTTTTTAACTGTACATCCTTTTGCTGGCAACCTGCGGTACAGCAATGCGGCCAATAATGTAGCCGGCAATTCGTTGCCGGCCGAGCCATTTTTTTACCGTACGGTATCGCAGCCGTTTAAGCAAAAATACAACCGGGGTTATGCTGTATTTGTAGGGGAGTTTGTATACTCTTCGTCTTACGATATAGGGGAGGGATGGACGAGCTATGATGCAGCGCCCTGTTGCGATATTTATAAAGTGTTTGATAATTTAAATGTGTACACGGCTGGCCCTGCCAATAGTGTATCAATGTATGTATCTGCATTTGGTAATGCATTAAATACCCGTAGCCTCCGGGTTAAATTTTTTAACAGTACGGTATTGAGTACCCCAATGAATTTTTTTGATACCGTAAAACGACGGGTAGATAACCTGCCATTATCGTTGTTACAAAACCCCAACTTTTTGCAGGTAGCAGTAAACGGCACATCTGCAAACCCCACCGATCGTATTGTGCTGGCCAACCTGGCGGTAACCTACCCATCAAAGTTTGTTTTTAACAATCTTAAAAATTTTTATTTTGAACTTAAGGCAGCACCAGCAGGTAATTTTTTAGAAATAGAAAGCTTTAGTAACGGAGCTGTAGAGCCTGTTTTGTACAGCCTTAATGATGGTAAAAGATATACCGGCGATATTGCAGTTGCTGGTAAAATAAGGTTTGCATTACCGCCTTCGGCAGATGACTTACGCAGGTTTATATTAGTAAGTGAAGAGGCTGCAAATATTAATTTAATAAACAGTGCTACTGCCAAAACATTTACCGATTTCAGGCAGCCGGCTAATCAAGGCAATTACCTGATTGTATCAAACCCAATATTGTATAATGATGGCAACGGTACCGATTATGTAAACCAGTATAAAAAATACCGGGAGTCGGTAACTGGTGGCAGCTTTCGCCCCGTTACTATCAGCATCGACGAGCTAACAGATCAATTTGCTTTTGGCATCAAGCAGCACCCTGCTGCCATCCGTAATTTTATACAGTTTGCCTACCAGCAGTTTAATCCCAAGCCAGAGTTTTTATTTATTATAGGTAAGGGCATTACCTCTATCGATTATAAAGAAAACGAAAACGATCCAATGATGGCAAAGCTGGATTTGGTGCCCACTTTTGGCTGGCCAGCCTCAGATGTATTATTAGCCTGTGAGCCAGGCAGAAATGTTCCGTTAATACCCATTGGCAGGCTAAGTGCCGTAAGTGGTACCGAGGTAAAAAATTACCTGGATAAAGTAAAAGAGTATGAGCAGGCACAGGCATCACCCAGCCCCGTAATAGCCGACAAGGCCTGGATGAAAAGTGTGATACATGTTGTGGGCGGATCGGACAGTGCAGAAAACGCACAGTTTAGGGGATACATGGATAATTACAAAAACATTATTGCAGACAGCCTAAGTGGTAACAGGGTAGAAACTTTTGAAAAAACCAGCACCTCTTATATTGAACAAGCCAATGGCGAACGGATAGCACAGCTGATAAACGAAGGCGTTACACAAATTGGATATTTTGGTCACTCATCGGCCAATACACTTGCCTTTAATTTATCCAGCCCCGATTTGTATCATAACATTGGCCGTTACTCATTTTTTAATGTTAGTGGCTGTAGCGCCGGAAACTTTTTTACGTTTGATCCGCAGCGGTTGGCTGGTACTATGTCTATCTCCGAAAAATATGTACTGGCACCTCAAAAAGGCAGCATCGCCTTTTTGGCCAGCACCCATTTGGGCATACCGCCTTTTTTAAATTTTTATAATAATAACCTGCACCGAAATATGTCGTACAATTTATACGGCAGCTCACTCGGCTACCAGGTACGCCAGGTGCTTGAAGACCTTGGCAGCAACCCCAGTACACTTGATTTTTATACAAGGATACACCTGGAAGAGCTAAACCTGCATGGAGACCCTGCATTAAAAATAAACCACTTTGCCCAACCCGATTATGCCATTGAAGATCCTTTGGTAAAAGTATCGCCCAATATGGTTACCGTAGCAGATAACCTGTTTACCTTAAAAGTAAAATGGGTAAATATTGGTAAGGTGGTAAACGATTCTATCCGGGTGCAAATTAAAAGAAGGCTACCCAACGACTCTACGCAAGTGCTGTATAACCAAACATTGTTATCGCCGGCATATGCAGATTCTATATCGCTGGAAGTGCCCATTAACCCCATTACCGATAAAGGGATGAACCGGCTAAGTATTAATATTGATGCCGATAACCGTATTGCCGAAGCTTACGAAACCAACAATGATATTGAAAAAGAGTTTTTCATTTTTGAAGATGAAGTAAGGCCCGTTACGCCATACAACTACTCTATAGTAAACCAGCAAAATATTACCTACACAGCTTCTACTGCCAACCCTTTGAGCCAGCAGCGGCAGTATGTAATGGAGCTGGATACTACTGAACAGTTTAACTCGCCTTACCGTAAGCAATATACTGCTACAGGTACCGGCGGTATTATACAGTTTACGCCAAACGATATCAGCTTTACAGACAGCACCGTGTATTATTGGAGAACCAGCATGGTGCCTATTGACGGCACATTGCCTATTTGGAACGCCTTTTCGTTTATTTATATACCCGGCAGCAGTACTGGGTTTAATCAATCGCATTTTTACCAACACAAAAAAAGCACTTACAGCAATACCATTAAGCTAAACGATGATGGCGTGTTCAGGTATACCAATGCCAACCGAAACCTGCAGATAAAAACAGGCTTGTATCCTTATACACCGTACGACAGGATAACCACTACGCTTGATTTTGAGCAGCTGGAAATTTATGGTTGTAAATACAACTCCCTGCAAATTTTTGTGTACGATAGTTTAACCATGGAGCCATGGAAAAACTTTAATGTAACGGCAACCAATGGCCGCTTTGGAAGCTGGAAGGTATGCGATGAGCCACGTAAAATATTTGAGTTTCCGTATGGCGATGCCAACTACCGCAAAAAGGCGATGGACTTTTTAGACAGCATCCCCAATGGCATGTATGTATCCATCACCAATTTTGGGTGGAATGCCAATACATCATTTATCGGCGACTGGAAAAAAGATACCCTTACGCTTGGTGCAGGTAAATCGCTGTATCATAAATTAAAAGAAATTGGCTTTAGTAAAATAGACAGCTTTAGTAAAAACCTGCCATTTATTTATTTCTACCGAAAAAATACTGCTGCTTATGTACCACAACAGCTAATGGGTAAAACAGAGGGTGAGGAGCTGGAAGGTAATTTTTCTGTTCCCTTAAAATATAAAAACGGTACTATTGAGTCGCCAGTATTTGGCCCCGCCAAAGCTTGGACAGCCTTGCATTGGAGAGGCAAATCCGTTGATGTATTACCCGGCGATACCGTAAGTATAGAAGTGTATGGAGTTAAAAAAGATGGTACACAAACCTTGCTGGCTAGCGTAAAACCTGCTACCGATACCTCACTTAGTTTTATCAGTGCAGTTACCTATCCTTACCTTAAATTAAAAATGCAAAATGCAGATACCAAAAATGCTACGCCTCACCAGCTGCAGTACTGGCGCATTAATGCAGATTATATACCAGAAGGTGCTGTAGCACCCAATTTGTTGTACAGCATGAAAGACTCGGTAGAGCAGGGCGAAAAAATTGATTTTTCCCTGGCATTTAAAAATATCAGTCCCATTGCATTTGACAGCCTGGTTACACGCCTTGTTATTACCGACCGCAACAACGTGGCACATACCATACCACTGCCCAAAAACAAGCCATTGGTAGCAGGCGATACCATGGTGGTAAGGCATACCATTGATACACGTGACTATCCCGGGTTAAATACACTAGCGGTAACCGTTAACCCAGATAATGCACAGCCCGAGCAATACCAGTATAACAACTTTGTGTTTAAAGATTTTTATGTAAACGAAGATCTTACCAACCCGCTGCTGGATGTAACTTTTGATGGGGTGCATATACTTAGTAAAGATATTGTGTCATCCCGGCCGCATATACTGGTTAAGTTAAAAGACGAAAGCAAATATTTGGCATTGGCAGATACCAGTAAGTTTACAGATATTTCAGTTCGCTTTCCGGATGGTACTTTGCACCGGTACTATTTTGGTAATGCAGATACGCTGCAGTTTACCCCTGCTAATCTTAATGGGGGCGATAATACCGCCAGCATCGACTTTATGCCCTATTTTCCGGAAGATGGCGAGTATGAGCTGATTGTGCATGGCAAAGATGAAAATGGTAACAAGGCTGGTAAAATAGAATACAGGGTATTGTTTTCGGTTATTAATAAACCAATGATTAGTAACCTGCTTAATTACCCCAATCCCTTTACAACCTCTACGGCCTTTGTATTTACCATTACCGGTAGCGAAGTGCCGCAAAATATGCGGATACAAATATTAACCATTACTGGTAAAGTTGTAAGAGAAATTACCAAAGCAGAGCTAGGCGATTTGCATATTGGCCGTAACATTACAGAGTTTAAGTGGGATGGTACCGATATGTACGGTCAGCGGTTGGCCAATGGTGTTTACCTGTACAGGGTTATTACCAGCCTCAACGGAAAATCGATGGATAAGTACCGAGCAGAGGGTGATAATACCGATAAATACTTTAAAGCAGGTTACGGAAAAATGTACCTGATGCGATAAAATAATTTCTATTGCTTTTAATAAAGGAAGGTTGCTTGTTGCAGCCTTCCTTTTTTTATTAATAGCCTGTAATAATAATAAAAGGGGCCAGCTTTTTGCCTGCAAACAGGTTCATCCATTTTAAAGCAACTGACTTGCTGTTTTTTTCAAATGAATTGTAAAACCCGGGATAGCAGTTCATACTAAAACCAGCTTCTTTAAAAATTTGTTGGTATTGGCTAATGGTAAGCAGCCGCTCACTCCAGCTGCCGGTAATTGGATGACAGGTGTTGGTGGGGTGTGCCGGTGGTGCAGGCAGTTGGCCGGTGGCCTGGTATTGCCGCACTGCATTTTCAATGTCATGTTGTACAAGGCCACGGGTGGCACAGGCCAGCAGGCTAACCTCGGCAGCTGCCAATGCTGGTGCAGTGGTATTTATAATTTGGGTACGCAGCTGTAAAAATGCTGGGATGTTTGTAGCTGCAGCAAGGCTGTTATCGGCCGCAATGGTGCCCTCGTGTTCATCTTGAATTTGTTGCTGTATCAAAGCCCTTTTTTTCCACCAGTTGTGGGCATTGGCCCCTGTGCTAAACACTACCGTTACCTGGGGGTTTAGTTTTTTTAATTGTGTTAAAAATGCAGGCAGGTTGTAAATATGCTCTATTACATCTGTGCCGGCAATGGCATTGGGTGCGCTTTTGCAGCTAAAATAATTTAGGAGGCTTTCGGTATCGCCGGTAATATAATCATCGATGGGCACCTGCAATGCATTTGCCAGTGTTTGGGCAGCCTGGGTGCAATCGGCATCAATATCATTACTGTACACTTTATAAAAGCCACAGTATTTGGCAAAAATACCCAGCAGCCCATTGCCGGCACCATAGTCAACCAAGATGGTTTTGTTGGGGGTAAGTTGGTTGTTGTCAAGCAAAAGTGATAGCAGCCGGGCATAAATTTCGGTATAATAACGGCCATGTTGTACCAGGTGCTGCAAGTATGTTTTGCAATAGGGTGCCATCGTTAATCCAGCTATGTTCAACTGGTTTAACTGTTTCACAAAAAGATCGATACAAGCTTGCTTGTTATTTAAAAAATCCATTGATTATATAAAGTGGCAATATACCAAAGAAGCGGATGTTTTTATTAAGCCCATCCGGGTAAAAAATTGGCGGCGTAAATAACGGTGTAAACAGGCAAGATATTTGAACAAGTTGGTATTAGGCTATTTACTACTTTTGTCGCAAAAATAAACGGGAGCGCTTTCACGTTACCATTTAATTGAGGTGATGTGTTTAGCCGGCCTTTGCCGGCTTTGATAAGAAACAACAAGAATATGAAATTTAATTGGCTTGCTTTTTTTCTTCTTTATATCCTGGTGCCAGCGATTTTGATACCGCTTTATTGTATTAAATCGGGTAACTGGTATGGATTGTTTGGCTTAATCTTTTATTTTGCCGGGCTTGTTATCTCTCAATTTAAGCAATGGATTTTTTTGCCAATCCCTATTTTGTTTTGCGGCTGGTACTGGTTTACTTATGGCTTTACCCCTACCAATTTTGTAAGCTTATTTTTTTTATGCCTGATGGCGGGGGTAGCTTTAAGTGAGGCCAGCCTTTGGTATCAAAGTTTTGTACACAAAATTTTGCCCGAGCAACTTAATAATATTGAATATGATGCCAAGGTAGCTGAGCTGGAAAGAAGGCTGGAAGAATACAGGCAAAAAAATCCCGGGCAAAATATTACCCAGGATGTAGTGGAAAAGATAAGAACAGAGGTGTTCTTTAAATAATTAGTTATTTGTAATCGTTGTTTTTGGCCTCTTGTGGCTTAGGCTTATCATTTTTACCCGGTACTTTTTTGTTTTTTTCGTCAGGTTTGGTGGCGGGGCTGCTGCCCGGTTTACTGCTTTTATCATTGCTGCCATCTGCTGGCTTTGGTACAATTTTATTGGCGGTATCCTTTTTTTCTACAGGCTTTACTTCTTTTAATTCACTTTCAATAGGTACTTCGGGGGCATTGTAATCATCTAACGGCCCATCGGTAAAGTCGGCCGCATCACCATTGCCCTGGTCTTCTATTTCGGTGCCATCTCCTTTTACCAGGTTTTCAAAATTTACGTCGGCATAAATTGGGTCGTTGGTAAAAGAAGCAGGCTCCTCAAACTTTAACTGTTGGCCATAGGGGAGTGATTTATCTGCATATATTTTTTTCATAAAATACCCCCACTTAGGCAGGGCCATTTCGTTACCGCCCGATGTACCTGCGTAAATGCGGATAAAAGGATCGTCGCAACCTACCCAGGTACCCGCCAGTAACTCGGGCGTGTAGCCGATAAACCAACCATCGGTATTATCGTTGGTGGTACCGGTTTTGCCTGCTTTTTCGGCTGGTATATTATAGCCGTTAAGCGATTTTCCCGTACCAATTTGCACCACACCTTGCATTAGCTTAACCATGGTAAAAGCATCTTTTTCGCTGATGAGTTGCTTTGGTTCGGTAACAAACTCTTGCAGCAGGTTGCCATTTTTATCTTCTATCCTGGAAATATACAATGGCTCGGTGTTAAACCCCTTATTTGGAAACATAGAGTAAGCGCCCAGCATTTGCAACATGGGTATTTCTGCTGCACCCAGCGCCAACGATGGAAAGTGAGGCAGTTTTACTTTTATACCAGCACTTTGTGCAAACTCAACAGTTCTGTTAACACCCACCAGGTTAATAAGCCTGATGGCTGCCACGTTTTTAGAAAAAGCAAGGCAGTTGGCCAATGTGCCGCCCTTGCCGGTGTAATAGCCATTACCATATTTTACGCTGCCACCTTCAATAGGTGTTTGGGGTGTATAGCCTGCATCCTGCACTGCCAGGGTGTATACCAGCGGCTTAATGGTAGAGCCTACCTGTCTTAATGCGGTAACGTGATCGTATTTAAACCATTTAAAATCGATACCACCTACCCAGCATTTAACCTCGCCGGTTTTGGGGTCCATGGCTACAAAAGATGTTTGCAATAATTGCTTGTGGTATTTGATAGAATCCCTTGGCGTCATTACGGTATCAGTTTCTCTTTTGGCATTCCAGGCAAATACCTTCATGCGTACCGGTTTTAAAAACGATTTGCGTATTTCTTCTTCAGGTACTTCATCTTCCTTCATGCTTTTCCAGCGTTCGCTGTTTTTCATGGCGGATACAATAATACTTTCCCGGCTCTTCCACATTTTATCGCCATTAATTTTCATCAGCGTATTTAGCTTACGCTGTATTACGGGCATATGCTGTACTACCGACTCCTCTGCATATTGCTGCATTTTGGAGTTGATGGTGGTGTAAATCCTTAACCCATCCCTGTACAAATCGTAGTTTTCGCCGGTTTTAATATTGGTATGTGTTTTACACCATTGTTTTACTTTATCAGCCAGCACCATCCTGAAGTAGGGGGCAATACCCACCGATTCATCTGGTTTTTTGTAATTGGTAATAAGGGGTTTTGCTTTTAGTTTGGTGGCTTCTGCAGTAGTAAGGTAGCCGGCATTTTCCATTTGGTTTAATACGGTGTTGCGCCGGTCGATAGATGCTTTGGGATGCCGTACCGGATCGTAAATAAATCCCTTTAGCATACCTACCAGTACAGCGGCCTCCTCGGTGCTTAATTCGGCTGGCTCTTTTTGATAATAGGTACGGGCTGCATTGCGTATGCCGTAGTTGCTACCCCATGCTGCCCTGTTAAGATAAAGTGTAAGGATTTCTTCCTTAGTAAAATTTCTTTCAAGCTTTACAGCTACTATCCATTCTTTTACTTTTTGAAAACCCCTTATAAAAATATTGCCCTTACCCTGGCCCAGCATCATTTTGGCCAGTTGTTGTGTAATGGTACTGCCACCACCTTGTGAGCCCATGCTAAAAATGGCCCTTGCCACTGCACGGCCATCAATGCCGGCGTGCTCTTTAAATCTTTCGTCTTCTGTTGCTATTAAAGCATTGATGATGCTGGGTGCAATTTGGTTGTACTTTATTTCGCTGCGGTTTTCTGAGTAAAACTTACCCATCAGTTTTCCATCGGCAGTATATATTTCGCTGGCCAGATCGGCTTCGGGGTTTTCCAGTTCTTTTAGCGAAGGCATTTTGCCAAACAGGCCAAAATTGGCGGCGGTAAATACCAGTACGGTAATTGCCAGGCCCCAAAAAAACACCTTCCATAATATTTTTACTGAAGTTTTCATCTATTGCGCTTTATGTTATTTGCTGCAGTTGCTTATTTAAATGTACCCGGAAACTCTTTGTTCATTAATTTTCGATAGTTATCCAGGTCTTTGGTGGTTCGTAATCTTTCCAGGTTATCATTATCAATGATGTAAAAGGCATATTTGTTAGCGGGCAACCACGATACTTCATCCGGTGCTGCCTTTTTTATTTTTTGATAAAATTGCAGTGCCTCTTCTGCATTGGCAAAACTAGCAAATACCAGCAACGCTCTTTCTGTATCCATTACTTCTTTTGCCACTGTAATGGAGGCGCCCCGGTAATTGTCGGTTACAAAACGGGCAAATGCATTTTTTGATTCGTTTACATAAGTAGCATCCACTTTATCCAGCCACATAATTACATTGTGGATATTGGCGGCATTAAATACATAGGGGCCGGTAATTATTTTTTCGGGTGCTTTTATGGCGCTGTCTTTAATAGCCGTGATGTTATCTGTTTTGATGGTAATGCGGCTGGTATCCAGCAACTGTGGTTTGGGTGATACAATCAGGTTAGAGTCGTTGCGTACCATCCGCTCGGGCATGGGGGTAAGGATGGTTTCGTCTTCTTTGGCACGTTCTATCTGCAGGTTGGTTAAGTACTCTTCTATTTCCTTTCTTCTGCCCAATACCTCTATCATGGTTTTAGCCTTGGGCTTAAGAGCCGAATTGGGGTACAGGTTAACGATATTGTTAAGCACCGCAATAGCAGCGGTATCGTTTTTTTGTTTTACATGATATACTGCCTCTATATACAGCAATTGTGGCGACCAATAATGGGTGCCGTACAAGCTATCTGCAATTTTTTTCTGTGCCAGGGCTTCGCTAAATTTTCCTTCGATAAAAAGGGTGTAAATATCCTGGTATTGCTGGGTAGCTGCCGGATTTTTGGCATTGCTTTTTGCCTGTAATGGGTTGGTAAGTAATTTGGCTGCAGGAGTGCTGGCAAAATTTTTCTCCAGCAAGTTTTTGTAATAAGCAGCTTTTTGCTGGTTACCCAGTTTGTAATAACAATAATAAAGTTGAAAATAAATATCTCCATTGTACACCGAATCGGGGTAGCGTTGCAACGAGTAATCAAAAGTGCTGATGGCTTGTTGATAATCTTCCAGCTCCTGGTGAAATAGTTTGCCCAGCTCAAAAATATTTACAGCCAGCAGGTGGTTACTGGCGGCTAATTTTTCGGGAGTAAGCGGCAAGTTGGCCATCATACCCTCGTAGCTGATATCTTCTGGTTCGGCGATTGATTGTTCGGTAGTATTGGGTACATTTTTTTGTTTACCGCTTTTAGTGTCGGCAGGCTGCGCCAGCGATTCTTTGTCCGGCTCTGTTTCATCCGGGTTCATGCTCAGGTTATTTTGTACATTTTCGTTGGTTCTGGCCGCTGTAGCAGCAGCATCTTTTCTGCGCCAGTTATCGGTATTTGGGCGGCCGCCCCACTTACGCCTAAAATCGCTGTAGCCTTTAGATTTTAGAGCGGCATTGTAAAAGTACCACTCACCGCTTTTGCTGCTATTGGCCTGGAACAGATCGGTTGTTTCTTTTTTTGAATCAAAAGTTACCAGGTCGGTAGTGCCGGCGCCTAAGTCTTCTTCGGTAAGGCCACGCTCTTTGCGTAGTTTTTTGGATAATTTTTTTACAAATGCCTCCCTTTTAGCAGGCTCCATTGCGGCGATGGTTTGCAGGCTATCTTCCCGGTCGATGATATTGTATTTTTCAACAATTTTAGAAAGCCCGGCACGCCTTATTTGCGACAACTCCATATCTGTGGCAGCAAAATCAGGATCGTCTGACTGAAGGCTGTCGTAAAACGCATATGCCGATTTATAATCTTTACGCTGGTAGGCAATATCTGCCAACCTTAAAAAAGCTTTGTTTTTGTACGTAGTATTTTTTTCGTTTAGCTGGTAGCTTTTGGTGTAATAGCCGATAGCCTCGGTGGTATCTGGTTTTTCCAATGCCAGCTCACCGGCAGAAAAATATAGCACATCCCTGTACTGGGTAAATTTATCTCTTCGGGTAAGTTTTATCAAGTTGGCAATGCCCATATCCAGCTCTTTTAAGTTATTGCCTTTTCGCATTTTGGCATTATTAAGCTGGGCATAAATATCAATAAGTGGGTTGGTGGTATGTACCGATGCTTTGTTATAATATTCCTCGGCTTTATCGTACTGTTTACCTATTTCAAATAACTGGCCCAGCAGGTATTCGGCCCGGGCTTTATCTTGTTTGGTAGCTGCATTTGCCAATCCTTTTTCAAGGTATACCGCTGCGCTATCGTATTGGTTTTGCTGGTAAAACCAATAGCCGTCCAGTTCGTTTAATGCAGGCTGTAATCTTTCGGGCAGGTTGGGGTCGTTTTGCAGGGTATGTATCAGGCCTGCGGCTTCGCCCAGCTCGTTTTGCTCAATTAAAGTGCGGGCCAGCCATAACAAGGCATCATTGCGGCTGGGAGGCTTTGCCGTTACTTTTTGCAGTATGTTCTGTTTTTCTTTATTGGCAATGCTAATGCGGCTTTTATCTGCATCGTCGGTAGTGCCTATTACCCGGTTGTAATCTTCATTTTTTTTACGGGGAAACAGGTTGTAATTAATAAACTGGAAGGTGGTGGCAGCAGAGTCAAAATCTTTGCGTAAAAAATAAGCCTTACCCATTAGCAGGTACATATTATCAATCCAGTCGTTTCTTAAATCGTGTAATAAAATGCCAGCAGTGGCTTTATAAATAACAGAATCAAGCTCCGACTTTTGAGCAAAAGTATTATCCAGTGTATAGGGGTAATAGGCAATTAACTGAGCATAATTGTCTTTTTGAGCTTCTTTAGCTCTTTCAATTACAGCAGCAATTTTATTATTAGCGTTATAGTAGTAATTGTAATGCGTAAAACTATTTTGAACAAAACGGCGGTACAGGGTAAATTTTTTGTCGGCCATTTTTTCGGAACCCAGTTTTCTCTCCGCAAATTTTTCGGGCTTTTTTTCTTTGCCAAGCAGGTCTATTGTCCACGATGGTTGTGCTAAAACTGGTTGGGTAGCAGCGGTAATCAGTAAAAGGGATATTGCAAGTAAAATGTGTTTATTTGTCATGCTCCGGGGCTGTAATAATGCGGCTAAATATCGGATATTTTTGGCAATTAAGCGTACAGAATCAATTGTGTTCCTTAATTTTAACAGCTGATAAAAAACATGTCCAAATTTGATACCAATACCACGTTAAAGCGTTTGCGCAATCATTACCGGTTGGTAGTAATGAATGAGGATACGTATGAAGAGGTGGTTAAATTCAGGCTTAGCAGGTTTAGTGTATATATAGTGCTCAGCAGCATATTTGTAGTACTTACTATTTTAACCCTTGCCCTGATTGTATTTACACCAGTTAAATATTATTTGCCCGGGGTGGGCTATGGCGATGCCCGGCAGGTAAAAGAATACCGGGTGCTAAAAATAAGAACCGACTCGATGGAGCTTGCTTTAAAAAACAAACAACAGTATCTTGATAATCTTAAAAAAGTGCTTTCTGGGGAGTTGGTTAAACTAGACACCAATTCGCTTGAATTGCCAAAGGTAGACAACAGCGAAGATTGACAGAGTTGTCCACAAGCGGCAATGGCGCCCTTTTTTAAACGTTTTATGTATATCCAATTATCATTTGCACACTAAAACCATTTTTTATGTTTAGCGTAAAATCCAAAACAAGCGATTTGCCAACGGGCAGTACTACCATTATTGGGGCAGGTACGTCTATTACTGGAGATGTTGAAAGCCATGGCGATATAAGAATTGATGGAACATTAATTGGCAATTTAACTTCCCGTGCTAAAATTTTAATAGGCCAGGATGGGGTGGTTGAAGGGGATATTAATGGCGTTAACGCCGATATTATGGGTAAGGTAACCGGTACAGTACGCATTAAAGAGTTGCTGCAATTAAAAGGTAAAAGTGCTGTAACCGGCGAAATATTTACCGGTAAGCTAGAGGTAGAGCCCACTGCATCTTTTAACGGTAGCTGCCATATGGGTGCCAGTGTGGTAGAGCTAACGCCCGAGCTGAGCAATGCAGTAAACAGTTAAACCCCATTACAGCATCCATGAATCAATCACCTAGCAGGCAGCTGCAGCCGTTTATTATTATTTTTATCATTCTTAATTGCTT
>JBDKJT010000225.1:0-30034 GCA_039796475.1 Bacteroidota bacterium
ATGATACTATCATTACTGCTGCTGATGTTGTTAAACTGCACCGAGCCTCTATCACATACAAGGCTATCTGTAAAATTAAAGGCTGGTGTAACATAAATATTAGTAATGGTGTCTTTGCCTGTAACAGGTACCCTGCAGCCAACCGCATCTACCAATATTATTTTGGGTACGTAATTGCCCGACTGCTGATAGGTATGCATAGTAGCAGTATCTGTATTTTGTTGCGTAACGCCATCGTTATAATCCCAAATATAAGATACCGCATCAACGGCTTTAACAGTAAAGCCTGCCCTGTATGGCGCACACAATTTTAAAGGACCATACTGCAGGCTACCTTTGGGGCCATTTACCACTACTTGTTTTTGCATAGTGCTCACACAACCTCCCGGCCCTTTGGCATATAGTGTTGCGGTGTATACACCCGGGTAAGTGTAAAAGTGTGATGGGTTGTGTGCATCGGTATAAGAGCTATCTCCAAAATCCCAATACTGGCTAACAGCATTACCTGATTGATTGGTAAATTGTATTAGCAGTGGTGGACAGGTTTTAAAAGAATCACTCATTGCAAAATGTGCTTGTGTTTGTACTACTCTTACAGCTTTTACCAATGTAAAAGAATCCTGGCAGCCACTGGGATCGATTATTACGAGTGAAGCAGTGTATATACCTTCGGAAGTATATTGATGTGAGGGTGATTGTATATTGGCCGTGGCGCCATCGCCAAAATGCCACCGGTAAATAATTCCCTGCTCAGCATATGGGCAAATAAATTTTACTGGTGTACCCGGGCACACTACGGAGTCGGTGGTCCAAAAATTAGCAGTAACCTTTACAATACGAATACGAACAGGATTTGTAAATGTATCGGTACAGCCTTTTGTATCGGTTACTTTAAGCGATATACTGTAGGTGCCTCTTTGTGAATACGTATGTGTAAAGGGGCCTGCGGCTACAGAGTCCCTGGTTCCATCACCATACTGCCAACTCCAGTTGCTGATGGCATTACCTCCCGATGTGGTTGAGCTGTCTGTAAATACAACGGGGCTGGCCGAACAACTAACAGGTGCCGGCACCCCAAATTTTGCATAGGGGCCATTAACAGTTATGTACATGTTTTTAGTAAGTGTATCGTAGCAGTTAAGTGTGCTTAAGGTTACCAGCCTTACGGTATACACCCCGGGGTCGGTATAGATATGAGCAATTTTATTAGACCTTGTGCTGGCAGAAGTGTTATCCCCAAAGGTCCAGCTAAAACGGGCTATCTGGGTATTGGTTAATGGCGAAATTAGGTTGATGGTATCTTTTCTGCAAATTGCCGTATCAGACGCAAAAAAATCGGGTTTAACCGTAAAGATTTTAACCGTTTTACTGTTTGAATTACTGCAGCCAGTACTATCGTTCCATGCATGCAGGGTAACAATATAGTCGCCCTCGGCCAGGTAGGTGTGTGTGGGATTAATTGCGGTAGAGGTATCTCCATCACCAAAAGTCCATAAAAATCGGGTAGCGCCTATTGAGTTGTTTTTAAAAGTTCTTACAAAAGGTTGTTTGCAGTTTAATTGTATGGAAAAATTGGCGACTGCTGGTTTTATGTAAATATAATTTGTAAACACTACCGTATCTGTACAGCCGCCATTCATAGCAATTAAAGAAACGGTCATCCAGCCTGTGTCTTTGTAGTCGTGTTCTGGATTTTTATCAAGCGATATAATATCATCTCCAAAGTCCCACATCCACGATTGGGCATTTGCCGACAAATTTGTAAAACTAATTTTTGTGCCAGCACAGGCCGATAGGGGAGCTGCAGAGAAATTGGCGGTTGGCTTAGTGTTTACTCTTATTGCATTGGGTATGCTAATGGTGTCACGGCATCCGCCAGCAAAAGTTACCTGTAATGTTACATCATAATATCCGGGGTTGTTGTACCTGTGTGTGGGCTTGCGGGCCGTAGAAGTTGTGCCATCGCCCAGCAACCACAAGTAGGTGGCAATGCTATCAGCAGATGCAAGCTCAGCCTCAAATGTTTTTGTAAAAGGTAAACATCCGCTATCGGGCAGATTGGTACGTACTATGTAGGGCGTTTGTACTTTAATATACTGGTAGCGAATCAGCGAATCTACACAACCATTTTTATCTCTTACTACGAGCTTGATATCATAATAGCCCGTATCTGTAAACTCATATACTGGGTTGGCGGTGGTGGCCATTAAAGAATCGTTTACATACCATTTGTAAGTATTGCCGGCCTCATGCTGGTTAAAAAAACTAACGCTAAATGGGGTGGTGCAACTGGCTTGTTTGCTGGAGGTAAAATTTGCACTAACCGGTAATTGTACGGATACATTTTGGGTGATGGAATCCGTACACCCCTGGCTGCTTTTTACTACCAGTTTTACGGCGTAAGTGCCTGTACTGTTATAAGTATGTACAGGCGTACTATCGGTACTGCTGCTACCATCGCCAAAATACCAGGTATTAGTAATACTACCACTACTGCTACTACTATTGTTAAATGATAGTTGATTTGGGGTGCAGTTGCTTAATCGATTACTGGTAAAAGAAGCTTTTGTATAATTGTTTTTAATAAATTCGGCTTTTCTGATGGTAGCAGCACAACCGTTGCTGTTTACAATTTTAAGTGTTACACTGTAATTGCCGGGTAAAGTGTAGGTATGCTGTGGTGCTTGATCATTGGTAATTACACCATCCCCAAAATCCCACTGCCAGCTGTTGATGGACACATCGCTTTGCGAAGCATCATTAAAAGACACTGTTACTGGTGTACATCCACTGGTAACAGGTGCCGTAAAGTTTACACTGGGCGATTGGTGTACAATGATGTAGCCTGTTTTTACCAACGAATCTTGCTGGCTTGCATTTTTTACCAATAATTTTACGGTATATACACCTGGTGTAAAATAACTGGCGGATGGGTGCTGCAGGCTAGATTGAGTGCCATTGCCCAAATCCCAAATCCATTGGGTAGGGCCGCCAGTAGATTGATCAGTAAACTTAACCACTATTGGCGCACAGCCATCCATAATATCGGAGGTAAAAGCTGCATTTATTTGTGCTACTATTTTTATTGGGGCTGCTAATTGTAACAACAGTATTGTTATAGATAGCAGTGGGTACTTTTTAAAAGATGGGCTATTTTTTTTGCTGTACCAGTTTTTAAAGGGATACGAAAAAAAATACCCGGGTAGGGTAATTGGCCAATGGTTGTTCATAGTTCTGAATTTTGGATTTTGGATATCTAAAATTCATTATTTGACTATTTTCCAACTGTGGCAATTCTATCAATTATTCATCCATTTTTTTCTAACGATATGTAGTATTAAAAGGAGGTGATCATATTGTTTGCTTTTGCAAGTGTGCAAATTTCGATCACATTTTTACAGTTTAGCTTATCAAATATTCTTGCTTTATGGGTAGCTACTGTACTGGAGTGGATGCTTAGTTTTTTGCAAATGGCTGCAGGCGATTCTCCACGAATAAGGTGCTGTACAATTTCAAATTCACGTTGTGATAAATTGTCAAATGGGTTGTCTTTTTTCTGCTCTATCAACTCATCGGTAAGCAGTGTTTTTAAAAAAGGACTTAGGTAACGTTTATTGTTTAATACTACGGTAATAGCATTTATAATTTCTGAGTGTGGGGCACTTTTACAAATGTATCCTTTGGCACCCAGCTGCAGATAGCGTTTGGCAAATACCTTTTCTTCATTCATGCTAAATACCAATATATTGGCAGATGGCCTGGTGGCTAGTATATTGCCGAGCAATCCAAACGAGTCTGTACCGGGCATGCATATATCCATCACTATTAACTGATACTCTTTTTGTTTTACTTTTTTATAAGCGCTGTCTCCATCTGCTGCTTCATCTACTTCGCCATCTGGCACTAAGCTTTTAACACACATTTTTAATCCTGAGCGAATAATCTCGTGGTCGTCAATCAATAAAATGTTGGTCATGATTTTTTTTTTAGTTGTTTAGTAATGAAGAGGTGAGTTGTTTTTTAGTCAAGCGTTTTACTAATTTTTGGTAGCGTAAAATAAAAGGTGCTGCCATTTCCTTCGGCAGACTCTACCCATATTCTGCCGCCCATATTTTCTATAATTTTTTTTGTTACAGCCAGCCCTATGCCTGTGCCTGTGTACTCTTGCCGGGTATGCAATCTTTGAAAAATGATGAATATTTTATCGTAGTACTGTGGTGCAATGCCTATGCCGTTGTCTTTTACAGAAAACTGCCAGTGGTCGTTTTTGTCTTGTGCATCTATATAGATGAAGGCGGCTGTGTTGGGGGAGTGGTATTTTAAACTATTGCTAATTAGGTTTTGAAAAATTTGTCTTACAGGTGCCCGGTAGGTTTTTAAAATAGGTAAGCCACTCGTTTCAATTACTGCGCCTGTTTCTTTTATTTGGTTGCGGTGCAGCATAGTTATTTCGTTTATTAATTCATCCAGGGCTATATCTTCCAGCGTACCATTTTTTCTGCCCACTCTTGAAAATTCCAACAGGTCGAGTATAATTTGCCGCATGCGATTGGCGCCATCTACTGCAAAGTGTATGTATTGTTTACCTTTTTCATCGATTGTTTCGCCATACTTTTTTTCAATCTGTGTTAAAAAGCCAGTGACCATTCGGAGTGGTTCTTGCAAATCGTGTGAGGCTACATAAGCAAACTGTTCCAGCTCTTTGTTTGAAATAGATAAGTCTTTACTATACTGCTGCAGGCTTTTGTTTAATTCTTTCAGCCTCATGTCGGATACTTTTCGTTCGGTAATATCTTTAAAGTATACCGACAGGCCATTTTCGGATGGAAAGGCACCTATTTCGTACCATTTTTCCAACACCGGGTAAAAATCTTCAAAATGTATTACCTGGTTTTTTTCAAGTGCCTCGTGGTATTTATGGTAGGATACAGAATCTGTGCTGGCGGAAAACACATCCCATAGTTTATTACCCATAATCATATCCCGGGGTGTTTTTAGCAACAGTTCCGCTTCCTTATTCCAATAAGTAACCACCCAGTTTTTATCTAATGCAAAAAATGCATCTCCAATACTTTCGAGGATATTATTTTTTTCTTCGTACACTTTTAGCACTTCCATTTCTGCCCGTTTACGGGTGTTGATGTCTTGCAGGCTGCCATATATACGTACGCATTTGCCATTTACTAATTCTGCATTGCCAATGGTTCGTATCCAAATGGTGTTACCCTTACAGGTAATTAGTTGTAACTCTTCATCCCATGGGGTGCCGTTTTCAATGCATTCTTTTACACGCTGCAGTATACGATCCCTGTTTTCTCCCTCTTTGTAAAAATTAATACTGCGTGCAAGGTCGGGTACATAATCGGGGCTTGCTTCGTGTATTTCACGGGTAATGGCAGACCAGTATACAAAGCCCTTGACAAGATCAGTTTCCCAGCTGCCTACACGGGCAAGCTGGTTAGCTTTATCCAATCTTTCTTCCAGACTTTTTTTGTCGGTAATGTCTTTTGCCACGGCAAAAAGTATCCCTTCTTCCTGTGCCGGCGTGCATGTCCATGCCAGCCATTTAGTTTTACCCGATTTTGTTACAAAGCGATTTTCAAAATAGTGTTCATGGTCGAGGCTGCAAAGGGTTTCAAAATTATGTTGGGTGCGTTCCTTATCCTCTGAAAAAACAAAGTTGATAAAAGGGGTTTCTTGTAGCTCATCCTCTGTGTACTCAAGCAACTGACTGGCGGAAGGGTTGATTTTTTTAAAATATCCATCCGTGCCAATAATGCATATTACGTCTGGCGCAAAACTAAAAATGTAGTGTAGCTCTTGTTCGAGTTGCTTTCGTTTAATTTCTGTACTTAAATGAGTGCTAAATGTTTTTAAAAGCTTACTAAAGTTATTAAAATTGGCACCAGTTTCTGTTTGGCCGGCCATTAGCACACCTATCACTTCATCTTTGTAAAATAGCGGAAAACTATAGATGGATTCAATACCATTTTCTATTGCTTCTTTATGCCTGGTGAATAATTGATGTGGTGCGTTTTTTATCCATTTTTGTGCAGTTCCGTTTTGCCAGGTAATACCAGGCAGGCCGTTGCCTTTGGCATGGCTTTTTAGTGGTGGTGTACTGTCTAAAAAAGCCTGTGCCTTATTACTTATGCCGGCCTTTGCTGCAATGGTTAGCCTGTTTTTTTCATTTCCTATCAACCATATCTCTGCCAAATCCAAATCGCTGTAGATGAGCATTCTTTCTAGTACTTGCTGTAAAATGTCGTTTAAAGGCTGTGGCTTATTAAACAGGGAGCTTATTTCGGCTACCACAGCTTTTTGTAATTCTTCGTTCTTTTTTTGAGTTACATCCCTTTCAACGGCTATCCAATGTGTAAACCAGCCCGTTTCGTCGGCAATGGGTTTTACAGAAAAATCAATCCAAAATTCCTCCCCATTTTTTTTGTAATTAATTACTGTAATATCACAGTCTTCCCAGTTTTTCATTGCTTTTTTAAGCCTGCGCAATTCGTCTTTGCTTGTTTTGGGGCCTTGTAATATCCGGGGTGTTTTACCCACTACCTCCTCTGGGGTATAGCCTGTCATTTTTGTAAATGCTTCGTTTACGTACACTATTTTTGGCCCGGGCTCATCAAATGGTTCTGCTTCGGTAATTAAAATAGAGTCGTTGGAGTTGGTAATAACTGACTCCAGCAGTTTTAAATGCTGTTCTTCTTTTTTCTTTTGGGTATTATCTTGCATAGCGCCAACCATCCGGTAGCCTTTGCCTTGCTCATCTCTAATGATAAATCCCTTATCTGCAACATGGGCATAACTGCCATCGGCTTTTTTAAAGCGGTATTCATCCATCCAGTTGTGTGCTGAGCTATTAATAAATGCCTGGATATTACTTAATACTCTTTCTTTGTCATCAGGGTGCAGGTTTTCTTTCCAGGAGTTAATGTCAGAAACCAACGCACTAAAGTTGTGACCAAATATTTTTTGTATGCCTTCGCCCCAGTATATGCTATTGGTTTTTAAGTCCCAATCCCAAATGGCATCGGAGGTGGCTTGGGTTACATAATTGTAACGCTGGTTACTTTCTTCCAGCGATAATTCGAGTAGTTTTTCTGCCGTAATATCTTGTACGGTGCCTTCAATTACAATGGGTATCCCCTCGTTATTTTTTATCAGTTTGCCTTTTACATGTATCCACTTTAAGCTTCCATCTGGCAGTATAATGCGGTGCTCAAATTCGGGTACTTGCAGGTTGTTAAAATTGTTATTTTGTGCTAGTATAAAATGATGCCTGTCGTCTGGATGCATGGTGCTTACCAATGTTTCTGCAGATAACAGAAAATCGTTTCTAGAAACTCCCCATATTTCGTATACTTCATCCGACCAGTAAATGCTTAAATCGTTCAGGTGTGTTTGCCAATAACCGAGTTTGGCAATTTTTTGAGCGGTGAGTAATTTTTTTTCGTGGTCTTTAACGGTGGCCAGTGCTTTTTCTCTTTCTGTAACATCGTTACATACTACCATCATGCTTTCGCCTTCCTGGTAATTAAATTTGTGGCCAGATACTTCTACTTTAATCAGTGTTTTATCCTTTTTTTGGTGCGTTACGGTACCAAAATGTAAAACGCCTTCCCTGCTTTTAATGCTGTTTCTAATTTTTAATAAGTTGGGTATTTCTTCTGCAGGCCTTATTTCACTAATCGTCATGTTTAAAAACTCTTCCCTGCTGTATCCATAATGGTTGGTAGCCGACTGGTTTACATCTTGTATTTTAAAATTTTCCAGGTCGTACACCCACATTGGTAATGGGCTATTGTAAAACAGTAATTTGTATTTTTCTTCTGAATGTTTCAGCTCTTCTACAGCATGTACCTTGCTGGTTACATCCATTACAAGCACCAGCACCACTTTGCGTCCGTTGTAATCAATAATATGTCCATTAACATCTACAAACATCACCTCTCCGCTTTTTTTGCAATGTCTTAAGGAGCTTTTGTACACTTGCCCGGTGCTGTCTAGTTTTTTTAACATCGGCACCATCATGCTAATATCTTCTTTTGGCCTTATGTCTTTTAAGTTAAGCTGCAAAAATTCTTCCCTGCTGTATTCGTATTTTTTTAAGGCCTCCTCATTACAATCTATTATTTGCAATGTTTCAAAATCAAAAATCAGCATAGGGGAGGGATTGTTTTCAAACAGGTGTTTGTATTTTTTTTCTGATTCTATTAATGCCCGTTCTGTTCTTAGTTTTTCGGTGGCATCCCTGCCTATGCAATAAACCAACTGTACTTCTTCATCCCACCTTGCCGACCACATCATGGGCACCAGTGAGCCGTCTTTTCGTACATACAAGTTTTGAAAATTGTTGGTTTCCATGCCTGCTTTTACATCCATCATTATCTGCATGGATGAGGCTATTTGATCAATGTATATGTAGTTGAGGTGTGATTTGCCCAGCATTTCCTGTGGCTCGTATCCCCATATTTTTTTTGCTGCAGCGCTTAAGCTGGCAAAATGGCCATCTGCTGTAATGGTACATATTACATCCAGCGATGAGTCCATTATTTGTTTTAAATTTTCTTTTGTTTGATGTAGCTGCAGCAGGTTTAAAGTGTCTTCAGTAATGTCTTTGGCAAAACAGGCTACACCTGTAATTTCGCCATGCTGGTTATACATGGGATTAATGGATATGGCTACATAACTTTTTTTAGTCATGCCCGGGATGTGTACCTCCTCTTTAGTATTAAAAGCTTCTCCGCTTAAAGCCCGCTGGTAATACTTTTTCCAGCGGTTGTTTATTTCCGGCCCATATTCTTTATTCAGGATGTTTTCTCCGGGTAGCGGCACTTTACCGGTGGATAATTTTATAGAATTTAAAAAAGCATTGTTGGCGGTTATGAGGCAGTAGTGTTCATCAATAGACCATATTAAATCGTTGATATTATTGATAAGGCTTTCGTAATTGCTCTTAATACGCAGTATTTCTTCCTGCTGTAGTTTGTCTTCGGTAATGTCTTTTAATACACCCACCAACCGGGTACTTTTGCCATCTTGATTTTTTTCGATATACCCCTGCGAAATAATATCCCTTACGGATTTATCTTCCCGTATAATTCTTTTTTCAAAAGAGTAGCTGCCGCCTGAAATAATGGCTACTTCGTATGCTTCTGTTACTTTTTCCCTGTCTTGCGGATGCACCATTGCAAGGCTTTTGGCAAGCTCTGGTTTCACAACACCGGGCTCTATGCCATGCATACGACAATACTCATCTGACCAATACACTTTATTGTTATTAAGGTCAATTTCCCAACTACCTACATGCGATATGCTTTCGGCTTGTTGCAGCAATTGTCGTTGCCGGGCAATTTCCTGGTCGGTTTTTTTTTGCTCGGATATATCAGTGAAAAAGATGCTTACACCTCCATCCGTAGAAGGGTATATCCTGCTTTCGAAATATTTATCCCATGGCTCATAATAATTTTGCAACACTTCGGGTGCATGGGCGTCCATCACCCGCTGGCAGGCATCGTAAAATGGGTTGTTAATTACATCGGGAAATAATTCCAGTAAATTTTTGCCTATTAATTTATCTGTTGTGCTGTTGTTTAACAGTTGGGCCCCTTTATCGTTAATGTAAGTGTATTGCCAGTCTTTGCTTAATACTGTAAAGCCATCCGATATGCTTTCCAGTATACTGCTTATCATTTGGCTGTGGTGTACTGCTTCGTTTAATAACTCGGTTACCTGCTGTTGTTGTTGCTTTTTTTCTGTAATGTCAACGGCCGTAATAAATACACCAATAGTGCTGCCTTCATCATTTTTAGCTGGGTGAAAACGAATGCTAAAGTTTTTTAACTGCTGGTTGCTGGCAGGGAGTGCTATCTCTACTTCTGCATGGTGGCCAAGCAGCGCATCCGACAATAATTGCACCTGCATAATTTTTGCAGCAGCGGTGTAGCCTGGCAGGTGATCGCTTTTTTTAATGTCTATATCAAAATATTGCTTGTACCAATTTTTAATGGGGATGTTAAAGGATAAAATATTCAGGTGCTTATCTAACAATACAAAGGCTTCTTCGGTGTTGTTAATAAGTAATGATATTTCTTGTTCATTTTTCTTTCTGTTGCTAATGTCTGCAATGCTGGTGCAGGTTCTTTCCTCTCCATTAATATCCTTAAATATGGATGAGTAAAATTCTAGTGTAAATTCGGTGCCATCTTTTTTTATGGCTGTTACTTCGCCTTTGGTCCATCCTTTTTCTTTTCTTTCGGAAATATTGCTGGCTACACTTTTTTCACCTCCTTTGAGTAATAACGATCGGGATATTTTTCTTAATTCTTTTTCTGAATAACCAAGTATTTGGCAGGCAGCTTTATTGGCTTCTAATATTTTTCCTTCGGGGGTACTTAATAAAAAGCCGGTAATAGAATTTTCGAGAATGGCTTTATACTTTTCGTGGCTGTATTGGTTAGATAAGTCGGCAACCGTTTTTTCGTTGATTGATTTTACAGTATGTAGTATATATGCAACTTTTCCATCCTCATCCAGTATGGGGGCATTTTCTGCCTCCCAGTAAATTTTTTCTTGCTGGTTGGAGTCTTTGATAGGAATTTCGTATTCCTGTATGGGCAGTTTGTGTAGTTTGGCATTTTTAATTACGGATAAAAATGAATTTTCCATCTCCGTAATAATTGCCTGGTTTCTAGACGGATGGTCAGGAAATAATTCAAAAATCGGCTTATTAATCAACTGCTGCCGGGTACATTTTGTGGCAGTAAGATAGGCCTCACTTGCTTCAGCAATAGTAAATGCCGGCTCATCTGTCCGTAACAATAAACAGGGCGAGGGCGTTAACACAAATGCCTGTAATAAGTGGTTTTGAAGTATCATGGGTTTGTTGCCATTTTAGCCATATAATCAACTGAAAGTATTGTCATACCCAGGGTTTTAGCTGGCCGTTATTCTTAATACAATAAAATTCGAGTTTTGTGTTTGATTGCATCGTAGTAATTTTTGATGGTTATTTGTAGTAAAATTTCTACAAATTGTATTCATCGAAATTCTATAACCGGTTGCGTTAATTTTAGTGCCGGTTAGTTGTTGGCTTTATTTATTGCCGCACAATCCGTTGTTCGCTACTGCTATAAGTGGTGGACAATTTTAAAATATACAAACCCCTGGAAACTTTACCCAACCGGTTAAGCGTAAATATATTTTCCCCGGCTGCGCCCATTACTTTTTGTGTGGCTGCTTGCTTACCATTTATATCTAACAATTGTATCAGTACCATGGCTGGCTTATCCATAGTTGTTTTAATGGTTAGCCTGTCTGTAAATGGATTGGGCAATACTTGCACAGCGTCGCTGTGTAGTGCATCATTTTTTATTTGTACAATATTGCTGTATCGGCTGCTGCCATCAGTTTGTACAATTTTAACCCGGTAAAAAACCAGGTTGTTGCCACAATTTTTATTTGTATAACTATAATTGGCGCTATTGCCGGTACCGGGCTTTTGTTCGGTAATGGTTTCAAACAGTCTGCCGTTGGTGCTTTTTTGTATATAAAAGCTGTTAACCTCGGGCAAGTTTATACAGCTCCATCGCAACTGGTTTCCCTGGGCGGTTTTGCTGCCATTTAAATTGCTGATGATAACCGGTAATACAAAGCCCGTAGTAACACAGTTGCTGTTGCAACTGGCATCATACATACAGGCACCATAAATATCGCCGGTTTCGGGGTCGGTTAATTCAAAAAGAAGTGTGCCACTGGTAGGCAGGTTGGTAGTGCCATACACACAATATTTTACTAAGGCGTCTACCGATCCGGTAACAGTTGGTACCGATGGCGGGCCAGCCATACTGGATAGTTGGGTGGTAACACCATTAATGGTTTGGCTGATTTTGGTAATAGAAAACGGTTTTAAAGTTAGGTAGTTGGTGTTGTCGTATTTAAAAATGATATCCGCCGTTTTACTGCCTGCTGGTACGGTAGCGCAGCCACCGGTACAATTACTGGCGATGGCTGTGCCAGATACGCCAGCACAGGAGTTTGCCTGCCCGTTACTATTATTTCTATTGGTAATAAGCCCACAGGAAGATGGGTATTGGGCGAGGATTTTTATGCTGATGATTATCATCACCGCAATGGCAATTGTTTTTTTCATAATGGATGTTTGACTTTTTTTATTAATACCGCCTTGGCTGTAGTGAATAGCAAAATAGATGTTGGTATCACTGCTTTGCCATTTAGTAAATACCAGCAAAAGCAGCTTCACCAAAACATATCAGCAGCGGTATGCGCTGTGTATTATCAGGTGCAGGTTTCTACAGGTATAGTTGGCTAAAACAAAATACTGTAATAAATCTGGCGGCGTATGTAGTTATTATTCCTGATGTAGTGTAGCAATATTTCTAGTAATTTTTTTTGGGCTTGGATGATATGTACAGCAATTACTTTCTTTCGAATAATCGTATTCGAAATTTTTCTACTACTGTCTGCTAAAATTAGCTACGCTGTTAACAACAACGCTGTATTTATTTTGTAGCAGTTATCTAAATATCCTAAAAACTTAAACCATGAGTTCCTTATTATTGGTTAGTGTATTATTTGTGCTGTACCGGGTATTGCACAAACAGGTAAGCAATATTGCTCATTCTGCTACGCTTAGTGTTTATTATCCTATTGCAGTGGTAATGCTTGCATTTTTAGCAAGTATGGCATTAATGGGGTTGATATTTTTTGTAGTAGCAGGTGTAGAATGAGGCAGTTTGTAGTAATCATATGCCTGATGTGGTTATTTGCCAGTGTTGGCTGTATCTTTTGGTACAGCGAGTGGCAGTATAATTTACCCACGCCAATACCCAGCGGATACAGAGATGTATTGCCCGGCACTTATATACCCTTAACCAATCCTTTGTTAAAGACCAAACAAGGCCCCTTGCTTATCCATTTTTTTAATCCTGATTGCCCTTGTTCAAAATTTAACCTTGCCTATTTTAAAAAAATTGTTGCACAATACAACAGCAGCGTAAATTTTGCGCTTGTACTGGTTGGCAACAAAATGCAACATACTCCCCAAAGTATACAACAGCAATTTGCGTTATCCATCCCTGTATTTACCGATAGCAATATAGCAATGTTATGCGGCGTATACGCTACCCCCCAGGCAGTTTTACTTACAGCATCAAACACACTTTATTATAGGGGCAATTATAATAAAAGCCGTTATTGTGTAAGCCCCGGTAGTGAGTATGCAAAAATGGCGATTGATTCATTGCTGGCAATTAAACAGCCGCCGGCATTTAACCGTTTTGCCCTTACGCCTTATGGTTGTGCGGTTCCTATCCCCAATAATACCTTAACGTCTACCCAATAAACCCAATACCAGCTATGATAAATGATACAACCATTCCGATGCCTGTTGATGAAAAAGCGGTAGACCAAGTAACGCAGAGAAGCGATGCTCTCATGAATTATTTTTTAGCCAGTTTTTTTATTGCTGGGTTAATACTTGCTTTTTTTTACGATACCTGGCTAATAGCTATTGGGGTCGGCAGCCTGCTGTTATTTATATACTATTTTGTAAAGATGTCGTTACCCGGCAGCGTACTGTATCAGTATGTATTAAGCCTGGTGATGGCCATGTTTATGGCCCAATATATTTACCAAATGCATGGTATGTTCGAAATGCATTTTGTAGCGTTTATTGCCAGTGCGCTTTTAATAACCTATCAAAACTGGAAGCTGCAAATACCCTTGGTGATTTTTGTAATTGTACATCATGCAACGCTTGGTTATTTACAAAATATGGGAGTTGATAGTGTGTATTTTACCCAGCTAAATGGGTTAGATCTGCAAACGTTTATCATACATATTTTTTTATCGGTAGTTGTATTTTTTATTTGCGGTTTATGGGCTTTTCAATTAAAAAAATATAACCGTATTCAGCTGGAGCAAACGAGGGAAATGGCAAGGCTGGAAAGAGAAGCACTTATACATAAGCAACGCATAGCCAACGAAGAGATATTAAAATTTGCCTACGAAAAAGCTGAAAAAGCTCGTAAAGAAGCTGATGATGCCAACAAGGCTAAAAGTATTTTTTTAGCTACTATGAGCCATGAAATACGTACACCTATGAATGGGGTAATTGGCATGGCTGCCTTGCTAAACGAAACACAGCTAACAATAGAGCAGCAGGAATATACTAAAACCATCACCTCTTGCGGCGAGGCTCTGCTAAATGTAATTAATGATATACTCGATTTTTCAAAAATTGAATCGGGTAATATGGAGTTAGATGAAAGTGATTTTCATTTACGTAGCTGTATCGAAGATGTGCTCGATGTGTTTGCCGGTAAAGCAGGTGTATTGGGTATCGACCTTGTATACCAGATAGACCCTGCATTACCGGAGCAACTAATTGGCGATAGCCTAAGGCTGCGGCAGGTGTTAATGAACCTGGTTAATAACGCAATAAAATTTACCGAAAAGGGAGAGATTTACATTGGGATAAAACAAATTGCAACAAACATGCCCGGAAAAATTACCCTGGAGTTTACAGTAAGAGATACCGGTATTGGCATACCGGCCGATAAGGCAGAGCGTCTCTTTAAGGCATTTTCTCAAGTAGATTCCTCAACCACCAGGCGTTATGGAGGCACCGGGCTTGGTCTTATTATTTGTGATAAACTTATTGCCTTAATGGGTGGCCGCATATGGGTGCAAAGCGAAGTAAAAAAAGGATCGGTATTTACCTTTACGATCAATTGCGAAGTGAGTGCACTGCCAAACAAAAAACCCTTAACCGACCATATAGATTTGCTAAATGACAAACATGTATTGGTAGTAGATGACAATGCCACCAACCGGGCTATTTTAAAAGCACAACTGGAGCATTGGCAAATGAAACCAGTAATTGCGGTGTCGGCCAAACAGGCATTGGACATTTTAGAAAAATACACTCACTTTGATTTGGTACTTACTGATATGCAAATGCCCGATATGGACGGATGCCAGCTGGCCGGGCATATTAAACAACTGCAGCCATCGCTGCCCGTTATATTACTTAGCTCTATTGGGGAAGAAAGAAATAAAAAATGCGATATACTTTTTAGTGCTGTACTTACTAAGCCGGTAAAGCAGGATATGCTGTATAAATCGATGATCAATGAGTTAAGAGATAAAGAAAAAACCACACATCTGGCTGAGCCATCCCGTCAACGATTATCTGCTGATTTTGCCCAAATGCATCCATTAAAAATACTGGTGGCAGAAGATAACCTTGTTAATCAAAACCTAACCCTTAAAGTGTTGGAAAAACTGGGCTACCAGGCCGCCCTTGCAAATAACGGAATAGAAGTAACCGAGATGGTTAACCTGCAGCAGTACGATCTTATATTAATGGATATACAAATGCCCGAAATGGATGGATTGGAAGCTACACAAATGATAAGAAAATACCTGGAAGAGCAACCGGTAATAATTGCGATGACAGTAAATGCGATGAAGGAAGACAGGGAAGATTGTATGAAGGCTGGTATGGATGATTTTTTAAGTAAACCTGTGCGCCTGGATGAAATGATAAATACATTAATCAAATGGTCGGCAATCATTAAAGAAAATAAATTAGTATAACCAAGAATGTATTGTTGTGTTGCTACTGGTATAACAAAACTAAAAGTGATGATAGATCAGCAAAAAAAAGAATGGTATGATTTAGGCCTGCTCGAAGAAATGCAGGACAATCAATACCTTTTGCTTGTATTGTCTATCTTTTTAAGAGATACTGCTGCAGATTTAAAAGAAATTGAGGTGGCATTAGCTGCCGGTGATATAAGTGCTGTGGGAAGAAAAGCCCATAAAATGAAAGGGAGTGCCGGAGTTATACAAGCTGCTTTTTTTTTAGATTTATTAAACCAGTTAGAAGATGCTGCCAAAAAAAATATTAACATCGGCGAGCTAAGAAGCATTGTTAAACAAACTCAAAAACATTACCGCCAGTTAGATCGGAGCCTCGTAAAAATAATACAACAAAAAAAATAAAATATCCAGCTTACTAACCAGCCACCACTTCAAGCATTTCACGCCTGCCTTAACCCGTTTTTCTAATTATTTTTTCGGTATATAAATTTAGTAACCCCTTTGGGGATTAGCGGTGCATTTATTGCCAAAACAGCTTGTTGCTTATTGCTGCCTGTACAATTGATGTAGTAAAATTTACGATGCATTGTATAGTAAATAAGCTACCAGCATATCAACATATTTGTAAACCATCCTTTGCAAATGCGATGCTGCACTAAACAGAATTTCTACCCGTTTTCTCCATACCAATATTTCACCGTTATTATAAATCCAGTCTTATGATACGCATGTTTAAAAGCCTGTTGCTGCTTTTGTTTGCCTGCACCAGTTTACAGTTAACCGTACATGCACAAAATTATAGGGCGGCTGCATCAGCCGGCGCTACTTCGGGTACCCTCACTTTAACCATCAATAAACCATCGGGTACAGTTAGTGGCGATGTAATGATTGCTGCCATTAGTGTACGAAACAGTGCCGCAGTAATTACAGCACCCGCCGGGTGGACACAGATACGGCAAACAACACAATCATCCGGCAACAGCAGTATCCAAGCAACATACTGGAAAGCTGCCGGTGGAAGTGAACCATCAAGTTACTCCTTTACATTTAGCGCTTCATCTGGCTCTGCCGGGGGCATAGCTACCTTTTACAATATCAATACCAGCACACCGCTTAATACAGAAAGTGGGCAGGCTACTTCATCTGCGCTTACTCATGCGGCACCATCTGTAACCACCACGGTAGCCAATACCATGGTGGTTACTACCCATAGTTTTACATCCAGTGCTACCTGGTCGGCGCCATCAGGAATGACGGAGGCTTTTGACAAGGCTTCTGATGGAGTACCCAGCACTTCTGGTACATCCATCGAAATGAATTATGTAACACAGTCAAGTGCAACGGCTACAGGCAGCAAAACAGCCACGGCCTCTGCAAATGCCAGCACAGGTATTGCCCAAACGGTTACATTGGTTTCTACCGCTTCGGCTACTATCGCATATTCTGGGTCTCCCTATTGTGCCAATGGTACCACTGCTACCGTTACCCGTACGGGTACAACCGGTGGTACCTATTCATCCACCGCAGGGTTATCTATTAATGCCAGCACAGGAGACATTGCTTTAAGCAGCAGCACACCGGGTACTTACACTGTTACCTACACATTTGGCGGCAGTTATACCACAACGGCCAGTGTTACGGTTGCGGCTGCCAGCTCATTGGGTAGTACCGTTACCGAAAGCTGTGTGGGTGGTAGTACTGGCACTATTACCGCTTCGGCCAGCGATGGCGCCACGCCCTATACATACAGTGTAAATGCCGGCGCCTACCAGTCATCTGCTTTGTTTAGCGGATTGGCGGCGGGTACATATACGTTAAATGTGCGAAATAATACTGCCTGCACTACCAGTGTATCGGTGGTAGTTAGTGAGTATAGTGCTTCGGCCGATGATCAATCTGCAGCAGGCTCAAATAGCTGGATAGGGCATATGTATAATGGCACCAGTTTTTCTACTTACTTAGGGCAGTTTACTGAATCAGAAACTTTTACGGAAACATTTGGGGGCAATACTACTTGCTTTAGTGTGCTGTCAAACTCAGTCAGCCGAACTATTTATACCGAAACCTTTTCTGTTAAATACCGGATGAACTCTACCAAACGAGGATTGTACGTAGTAAACCTGGGGTCGGATGATGGCAGCAGGCTAACAATAGATGGAACAATGGTTTACAACAACTGGACAGATCAAAGCTTTTCCACCCGGTCTAATGTACTGATGAGCCTTACTGGTAGTAGTAGTTTGTTATATGAGTTTTACGAAAACATGGTGGCAAACCAAGTGATATTTCAAAGCTTAACACAAGTATTGTCTAATACACTTTCAACCAATACCACCCAAACCATTTGTGCAGGTGGTACTGCACTGGCCATTAGTGGCGATACCTATGGTTCACTTCCTTCGGGTATTAGTTTGTCTGGCACCGGGTACCAATGGACGTACAGCACTTCGCCAGGCGGGGCCCGTACGAATATCAGTGGTGCAACCAGCGCCAGTTTTACACCATCTGCCAGTACCGCACCTTTTAATACACCCGGCACTTATTACGTATATCGTAATGCCATTTTACGCAGCAGCAATAATGTGTCCCCCAATCCTTATACGGCCACCAATGAGTCAAATGCAGCTGTTATCATAATTGGAGGTTCTGCTACTATTAGTTACAGCGGTAGCCCATACTGTACAGCTACCGGCACTGCATCGGTTACACTTACTGGTGCCAGCGGTGGCGTGTTTAGTGCACCAGGAGGGTTATCCATCAACGCTTCTACCGGCCAGGTAAATTTAGCCGCTAGTACTCCTGGTACATATACCGTTACCTATACCATTGCAGCTACAGTTAGTTGTGCTGAGTTTAGTACTACAGCCAGTATAACAGTTAACACTACCCCATCTGCACCAACTGTTAGCTCACCTGTAAATTATTGCCAGTATGCTACCGCCAGCCCATTATCGGCCACGGGCACTAATTTATACTGGCCCGGCGAAGATGGTATAGCAGGTGGTACTGGGTCTTTAACCGGTACTGCCTATGTAGACAATAGCTACAACAATAAAAAAATAAATTTTACCACTACCGCCAGTAGTGTAACCATCAATACAATTGACTATTATATACCTGCCTGGCAAACCGTTAGCGGGCTTGTTTTATCAATTTACAATAGTTCGGGTACTGTAATTGCCACTTCATCCACCACCACTTCGTATACAGCAACTGGTGCTGCAGTAAAAATTACCAACACATTTAACTATACCATTACGGCGGCTGGTAATTACAGTATTGGTGTATCATCCGGTTCGGGTAATATCGGGTACGATAATCCAACTTTTCCCATTACAGAATCTACTGGTACATTAAATGTAACGGGAGCATCTATTAGTGGATACAGGTGCTTTAATAATATTGATTTTACCACCAGTACTGGTACAACAGCCCCAACACCGCTAACCAATATTGCCGGTACCAAAACTTATACTGTTACCGAACTTGCAAATGGTTGTAGCAGCGCTGCTGCAAGTATAGATGTTGTGGTTACTGGATCACCAGTAATTAGCCAAATACCTACCAGCAATATTATAGGCAATTACCGGTTTGAGGGCAATGCCAATGATGCATCAACCAATAGTAACAATGGTATTTTAATGAATGCCCCTTCATCCGTTGCCGACAGGTTTGGTATTACGGGCAAAGCATATAGCTTTAATGGAAGCTCACAATATATTACTACATCCAGGCAGTATGTTAATCCCACCAATTTTACCATTTCAATATGGTTTAAAACAGCTACCACCACTGGGGGCAAGTTGATTGGTTTTGGTGTAAGTCAAACCGGGCAAAGCTGGCAGTACGACAGGCATTTGTATATGAATAATGCTGGTAAAATTTATTTTGGGGTGTATCCAAGTACGGTACGAACCATTAATTCAGCCTTGTCGTACAATGATAATACCTGGCACCTGGCAACAGCTACCTTGTCTTCATCTGCAGGTATGGCATTATATATTGATGGTGCGTTGGTAGCATCAGATGCGTCTACCACTACTGCAGAGTATACCACCGGTTATTGGCGTATTGGGTATGATAACAATGCCGGCTGGACATCACAACCTTCTAGTTTTTACTTTAATGGATCGCTGGATGATGCATTGATTTATCATACGGCTTTGTCTTCGTCAGACGTGCAAGTGCTGTATGTGTCGCCGGATGGCGCAGGTAATGATGGGCCAACTTGCTCCGGCGGTACGGTAACTTTAAGTGCCACTACCGTATCGAGTGCAGCTTATGCCTGGAGTGGGCCGGCTAGCTATACCGCTAATACACAAAACCCTTCTTTTAGTTTTAGTGCAGCAAATGCTGGTACCTATACTTTGCAAGTAACGGTAAGTGGATGCACAAGTACCGCATACACTAATGTAAAAACATCATCTACGGCTGGCCAGTGGACGGGTAATACCAGCACCGATTGGGCCGAGGCCAGTAATTGGTGCAGTGGTGCCGTGCCCACATCCTCTACCAATGTAACCATTACATCATCCGCTACCCGAATGCCTTCTATTACCAGTAGTGTTAGTTGCAATAGTTTAACCATTAATAGTGGGGCTACGCTTACCATTGGTAGTGCAGGTACATTAAATATTGCTGGTACTTTAGCCAACAGTGGTACTATTAGTAATACAGGTACTGTTAATTTTAATGGCACCAGTGGACAGCAAACATTTAGTGGTGTTAGCAGTTTTTATAATCTTGTACTAACTAATAGCAGCGGATTATTGTTGCCTGCTGCTATCACCATTAACAATCACCTTACTTTAACGGCGGGTACACTTAATGCCAATAATTTTAATATAGCCATCAATGGAAATTGGACTAACAATGTGTCAACCGCTGCATTTACCGCAGGCACAGCCACCGTTACCTTTAGTGGCTCGGCTGCACAAAGTATTGGCGGCACATACAGCACCAGTTTTAATAACCTGGTGTTATCCAACTCAGCCAGTACGGTATCGCTTGGCAGTAATATTAGCATAGCTGGTAACCTAACGGTTAGCGCAGGCGTGTTTGATTTAGTCGGTTATACCGCTAATCGTGCCAGTAGTGGAGGTATATTAACGGTATCTAATAACGCTACCTTAAAAATTGGCGGCACCAATGGTTTCCCATCTAATTACAGCACCAATACACTGGTAGTGGCCAGTACAGTAGAATATAACGGTACCAACCAAACAGTTTCAAATAAAACATACGGCAACCTTACGCTTAGCAGCTCAGCAGGTTCGGTTGTAAAAACAATGCCGGGCTCGGCACTTACGGTAGTGGGTAATCTTACCAGTAGTGTAGGTAATGGCACAGCTGTAGCATATACCGCTGCTGCTGCAATAAATGTAAACGGTACAGTAACTATTGGAGCATCCACTACTTTTAATGGCAGTAGTTATACTCATACCATCGGGGGTAGTTGGAGCAATGCAGGTACTTTTAATGGCAATACCAGTACAATTATCTTTAATGGGGCAGGTACTACCGTTAGTGGCGCAGGTACGCAGGGTTTTAATAATCTTACCGTGGCAGCTTCTGGGGTTAGCTTTACGAGCAGTAGTATCACATTGTCTGGCAATCTTGCTACTAGCGGCTCAGGCTCCTTTAACCAATCTGCTGGCGGTACGTTAACCATGACGGGCACCAGCAAAACAATCAGTGGAAGCGGCATATCATTAGACAATCTTGCTGTAAGTGGTACTGTATCTACAGCGGTATCACTTACCCTTACCGGTAATTTAACAGTTAGTGGAAGTTTTACTGGCAGTACCGGTACCATTACACTTAGCGGAACATCCAAAACCATTAGTGGTACAGGTACTAAAAGTTTTTCAACCTTATCTGTAACGGGTAGTGTTACCACATCGGCAGATTTTACCATAAATGCTGGCCTAACGGTAGCTGGCAGTTTATCTGCCACAGCAGGCACCGCTACCTTTACGGGTAGCTCAATTTTAAGTGGTACGGCTAATCTGTATAATGCAGTGGTAAATGGTACCTCTCTTCAATTATCGGCTGCCTCAGTACTTGGCGTGGCTAATACATTAACTATTACTGCAGGTACACTAAATACCACCTCATCAGTACCCAATACAGTAAATTTTAATGGCTCGGGTGCCCAAACCATCAATGCCCTTACTTACAATAATCTACAATTATCTACTGGCGGTAATAAAACTGCAGCAGGTAATATTGTGATAAATAACAGCATTACCATTGGAGCTGGTACCACTTTTATACCCGGTAATTATACCCACTCCATTTATGTTGATTGGATAAACGAAGGCAGTTTTACAGCGGGTAGTAGTACTGTGCAGTTCCTGGGAAGTCAAAATTCTACCATCACCGGCACTACCACTTTTAATATACTTACGGTAAATAATAGTAATGCCGCTACTGGGGTAGTGTTAGCGGATGATATTACGGCAGACACCGTAAATATGACTATGGGCACCATGTTTACCGGTAGTAACAGTATTACCATTACCACTACAAGATCTGGCAATGGTATTATACTGGGCACCATTACCCGTACCCATTCATTTTCTACAGGGGTGGCGTATGCTTTTGAGGGGCCCGATAACACCATCACTTTTACAGCTGCACTATCTGTATCAAGTATCACCGTTACTGTAAATAAAGGCACCATTAGTGATTTTCCAAATGGAGCATCTATTAGCAGGGTGTATGATATTAGTGTGCCCGCTGGTACATATATTGCTACCCTTCGGTTGCATTACGAAGATGACGAACTAAATGGTAATACAGAATCCACCATGAGTTTATGGCGGTATAATGCTGGTGCCTGGGGGGCAGTTGGCAAAACGGCGAATAGTACCACTGCTAATTATGTTGAGCAATCATTGCTTACAGATATTACCAATCGCTGGACTTGTGCCCAGCCCCAAAGCGTGGTAGAGTGGAACGGTAGTGTTAGCACCGACTGGAATACAGCCGCTAACTGGACGGTACTGCAGGGTGTAGGCTCAACTCCTCCCGGAGCTAACGATATCGTTAACCTTGGTACAGCCACATTTACATACCACCCAACTATTAATACAAACGTTACTGTTAAAAATATCAACTTTGGCAGTGCCCAGGCACTAACACTATCCATGGCATCTGGTGGTACATTAACAGCCGGTACGGTGGCTGGTAGTTGGAGTAGTAATAAAACTCACCAAATAGCTGTTAATAACCAAACAGTAAATATCAATGGCGATCTTGAATTGAGCGATGGCACAACTGGCCATGCTATTGATATTGGTATAGCAAGCGGTACTTTAAATATTACTGGCACATTAACACAATCTGGCGGGGCTGCCATTGTATTTTCTGCTGCAGGCCTGCTGGATATTGATAACGACTTTATATACACCGCCGGCACATTTACGGCGGGTTCGGGTACGGTTACCTATAGTGGCACCAACAACCAGGTAGTTGGTGCAGTTAGCTATAACCATCTTACAGTAAATAAAGCTGCAGGATTGGCAAGCATTACCTCCGATGCCGCAGTGCTGGGGGATTTAAGCATATTAGCCGGAGAGCTTGATAATGCTGCTACTATTGATATAGAAGGGGATGTTACCATTTCATCGGGTGCCATATTGTACAACCAGGGCGTGCTGGAGGTGGGAGGTGATTGGAATAATAGTGGATCGTACAGCTCAAATACTGCGGGCACCAATGTAGTTTTTGATGGTAGTGGCACACAAACCATTTCATCTACCACATTTGATAACCTGGAGTTTAATAAGCCCGTGGGTTCGTTGGCTGAATTAACAGGGGATGTAACATTAACGGGTAACCTGGTAGGCACTTCTGGCTCACTGGATATTAAATCTTACTTTTTTAACAGGGATGTAGCAGGCGGATCGGCTACCATGTTAAATAATGCTACATTAATTGTGGGGGCAGATAATGCACCCACCCGGTTTGCAAATTATTACATGTCTGTTGGCAGTACCGTTATTTTTAACGGCACCTCTACCCAGCACTTATTACTGCCCGGCCTGGTATATGGCAACCTGGTATTTAGAAACAGTGGTAACAAAATATTGTATTCTGCTACTACCATTGCAGGCAATCTTACCATTGAAAGTGGTGCTTCTTTTGATGCAGGGGCAAACACCATTTCGTTAGGAGGTAACTGGGTAAATAATGGAACCTTTACACCGGCTACCAGCACCTTGTTATTTACTGGTACCAGTAAAACACTTACCGGCGTAAGTACATTTAATAATATTACTGTAACCGGCAGTTATACAATTTTAAGTAATGTAACTGTAGATGGGTTGCTTAATATTACCAGTACAGGAGCATTATATGGAGGTGGCTCATTGCTGGTAACCATGAATGGAGATTTAACCAATAGAGGCACACTGTACACATTGGGTACTACTACGTTTACAGGCAATGTGGTACAAACAATGAGTCTTATCAATGCCGTACAAACGGTGGCCCTTACGGTAAATTTTAATGGTACAGTATCGCCAGTACTAAATTCTACCTCTGTGCCTCAGTTTGGCTACTTAAATATTAATAATACCGGCGGGGTAAACCCAAGTGTGGGCTGGACGGTATTGTACGCCTTAAATATAGGCTCAGGCGCCTCCTTTGGCGGTGGGGCATCCACCCACAATATATTAGGGGCTTTTACCAATAATGGTACGGTTACCAGCAGCGGTATTCTTAATTTTATTCCATCCTCTGCCGTAACGCTTAATATGGGAAGTAATTTTTCCAGTACCGGTACAGTGGTGTTTGGTGGTAGTGGGGCTATAACGCTATCGGGTAGCCCAACAGCATTGCACAATGTAACCATTAGTAACTCCAACGCTGCTGGTGTAACCCCTTCATCTGCCTGGAGTATGGATAATGATTTTTTGGTAAGCACAGGTGCCGTGTGGCATGCCTCATCCTATACACATACCATTGGCGGCGATATTGTTAGCAGCGGCACTATTAATGCCAATACCTCTACTATTGTACTCAATGGAACTACCAGCCAAGATATTAATTGTACAGCTGCTTTTAATAAACTTACCATCAATAAAGCTGCTGGTGCCGTTACGCTTTCGTCAAATATAACTATTAATGATACGCTTACATTTACTGCAGGGCTTATCGAAACAGGTGCATATGCGGTAATAGTGCCTGCTGCCGGTGTTATTGCAGGTGCGGCCCAAAATACTGGTTGGGTAAATGGGCAGCTTACAAGAGGTGTAGGTACCGGAGCAATAACCAAGTTGTTTGATGTGGGTGATGATGCTATTTATACGCCACTGTCTATTGCGTTTGCGTCAGTATCTGTAGCCGGCAGTTTAACGGCATCTTCCACGGCCGGTGATCATCCTGCCTTGGCAAACTCTACCATTAGCGCCTCTAAAAGCGTAAACAGGTATTATACACTTACCAACAGCGGTATTCAGTTTGATACATATACTGCCAACTTTAGTTTTGATGCGGCTGATATTGATGCAGGAGCTACGGCAAGTAATTTTGGGGTGGCTAATTATAGTGGTTCATCCTGGTTGGTACCGGCTTTTGATAATGCTGCTGCCACCAGTATTGATGCAGTAGACCTGGCAGCATTTGGCGATTTTGCCATTGGCGAAATTTGTAATCATGGTACTAGTATTAGCTATGCTGATGTTACGTATTGTGCCGGCGATGGTACAGCGGCAGTAACCATTGCAGGTAGCCTGGGTGGTGTGTTTGCAGCTGGCCCCGGACTTACCATTGATGCATCTACAGGAGCTATCGATCTTAACAATAGTACACCCGGCACTTACACCGTTACTTATACCATTGCCGCCTCTGGCGATTGTGGAGAATACATTACCAGCTTTGCTGTAACTGTTGGTAGCCCCGGCGCCTGGACGGGTGCTGTAAGCAGTGCCTGGAATAATGCAGCAAACTGGTCTTGCAATGGCATCCCTTCCGAAACAGCTAATATTACCATCCCCTCCGGGTTATCAAATTACCCCGTGATAAGCGGTACTGCAACACTTAATAATATTACCATACAAGATGGGGCAGCCGTAACTGTTACGGGTACCTTACAAATTGCTGGTGTTATCTACAATTCGGGTACGCTTACGGCTACCTCAGGCACCATCGAAATGAATGGTGTGGCAGCACAGGAAATTCCTGCGGATGTATTTGCAGGCAATACCATCAATAACCTGATAGTAAGTAATAATACTACTTTAATGGGTGAGTTGCTCATAAAAGGGGCTGTACGCTTTGGTAACAATAATGACACGTTAACCACGGGTGATTATTTAGTATTGCTATCTACGGCTTCGGGTACGGCAAGGCTGGCAGATATAACCAATGCCGGAGCCAACTCCGGTAATGCATTGTCAGGTAAAGTAACCATTGAAAGGTATATACCTGCACGCAGGGCCTGGCGTTTATTGTCGGCACCGGTAAGTTCAACAGACGCACCTACTATTAATAGTGCCTGGCAAGAGGGAAGCATCACCGGCGACCCTGCCCCGGGATATGGTACACATATTACCGGTGGTACAGAGGATAATGGTTTTGATATTGGCATAAACAGCAACCCCTCATTAAAAATATTTGATAATGGATCTGGCAGCTATACCGGGTTGCCTGTTGTGCCTGGTACAATGGTTGACATTACCTCATACCCTGGCTATTTTCTGTTTATACGAGGTGGCCGGTCTACCAATCTTGGGCTGGGTGTAAATGCCCCTGCATCTGCCACCACACTTCGTATAACTGGCAATGTAAATACCAATGATGTTGCTGCAGCTGTAAATGCAAGCGGCTTTACCTTATTAGGTAACCCATATCCATCTGCAATTAATTTTCACTCACTAACCAAAAGCAATGTAAATGATAAGCTTTACATATGGGATCCTAAAATGGCCGGAACAAACGGGCTGGGTGGATATGTAACCTTGTTGTGGAATGGCTCTGGCTACGATGCCACTACTGCCGTAAGCGCTGTAAGCCACCATATCCAAAGCGGCGAAGCATTTTTGGTAGAGTCATCTAACGGGCAGGCTGGTACGCTTACTTTTAAAGAAACAGATAAAAGCACCGGCGGCAGCGACAATGTATTTAGGCCAATAAGTGGCAGAGAAACCATGCGGATAGATTTGTATGGGCTAAATGCAGATGGTGCCCTGGCCCTGCATGATGGGGTACTCACTACTTATGCAGATAATAACAATGCCTCTGTAGATGCCAATGATGCCCGTAAATTATATAACACATCAGAAAACCTTTGCATCAATCGAGATGGACAACAATTGGCTATTGAGCGCCGGCCTACCATTACCGGGGCAGATACCAGCCTTTTAAAAATATATGGGCTAAAACAAAAAACTTACCAGTTGCGTATTAATATACAATCAATGGCCAATAGCGGCTTGTATGCAGTACTAAAAGATAATTATGCTGCATCTATCAATAATACGCCACTCAATTTAGCTGGCGTTACCCAAATAAATTTTACCACCAATACAGACCCCCGCTCTTATGCCAACGATCGTTTTAGTGTGGTGTTTGAAAAAGTAAATACCGTATTGCCAGTTACTTTTACCCGGGTGAATGCAGCGGCTGAAAACAATACCCTGCAAGTAAGCTGGCAAACAGCACATGCACAGGATGTGGTTGCTTACCAGGTAGAAAGAGCCGTAAATGGAATCGACTTTTTGCCCATGGGCACAGCCATAATAGCCGGTGGATCTTCTTATAGGTATGTAGATAGTGCGGTAAATGCAGGTTGGTACCAGTATCGTATAAAAGCAATCTTTAGCAACGGTGGTTTTGCATATAGTACAATTGTAAAAGCGATGTTGCCAGCTGCCCATGCGTCCATCAGTATCTATCCCAACCCTGTTACCGGTGCTGTGGTTAAATTACATTTTACCAATCAACCCGCTGGCGAGTATCAAGTACGCATTGTAAATAATAGTGGCCAGGTGATTACCAAGGCCATATTAAACCATCGTGGTAGCAGCTCGGTACAAAATGTAACTGTACCGGCTCATCTGCCCCCGGGAATGTACACTGCAGAAGTGATAAGTGCCGGCAGAACAATTAACAGTGTGCCGCTTATGATACAGTAAGGGCAGGCACCATTGTTTAAATTGATATGGCCTTAAACAAAAAAACTGTTATAGCATTTATTGCCGCACAAACCTGAAATTTGCATTTCAATTTTTAAATGGTTTACAATGAGGATTGCAATAAATGGCATGGGCCGCATTGGCCGGCTGCTTTTCAGGCGGTTAATTAACGACCACCGGTTTACACTGGTGGCGGTAAATGATATAATGGACAGGGATAACTTGTTGTATTTGCTAAAATACGATTCGCTGTATGGTAGCTTTCCGCAGCAGTTAGAGGCTTGTAATACAGGTATAAAAGCAGGTAATCATGTGGTAGAAGTATTACAGCAGGCTGATGCCGCCAATTGCCAGTGGAATAATTTACAAGTAGACATCGTACTGGAATGTTCGGGCAGGTATACCACACAGCAGGGTGCTTACAAGCATATTCAGGCAGGTGCATCCAAGGTTTTGCTATCTACCACAGGCGCCACGCCACTGCCATTGCTTATTTATGGCTTTAACCATCACCAGCTTACGGCAGGTGTAGATATTGTTTCTCCGGGTGGCTGCATGACGAATTGTGCTACTCATATTTTATACCTGCTTAACTCGATAGGGATAGAGTCGGCGCAATTAAATATCCTGCACTCTTACACCTCCCGGCAAGAGTTGGTAGATGCTGCACATAAACAATATAGAAGAGGCAGGGCGGCGGCTGAGTCTATCATTCCGGTAGAAATAGACCTGGCTCAATCACTGGAAAGATTGTTGCCTGCGCTGGCTAATAAAATTGCCACCCTTAGCGTAAGGGTACCAGTTACCAATGGCGCCATGGCAGATTTTACTATACAGATGAAAAGTGATATTACCCGTGAGCAGGTAAACCAACTGTTTAGTACCGCTGCAAAAAATGAATACCAGCAAATAATTGCCTATACCGAAGACCCTATTGTAAGTGCCGATGTAAAGGGTAACACCCATAGCTGTATTATTGATGGTACACTTACGGCAGTGGCAGGCCGCCAGGTAAAATTAATTGCCTGGTTTGATAATGAGTATGGCTACACCAGCCGTATGATAGATTGGTTGTTGTGTTGGAAAAAAGTTTTGTAATTATACTAAACAAACAAACCCTGCCGGCCGGCAGGGTTTGTTTGTTTAAAAAATAAAACAGGTTATTTAAGTATTTTGTCGATAGGGATAATGTTGGCTTTATCGGTGCTGATAAGGTTGCCAAGATTTACGCCACCCAGGTTAAGAGGCGATCCGCCAGCCGTTTTTAAAGCGGCATTGGCAAGGCCGCCAGCATCCAGTTTGCCCGGTACGATGTGATTTTTTAAGATACCAGCCAATGAGTTAAGATTTTCGGGCTTTGTTAAATTGCCCAAAGCATCTGTGCCCAATGCCTTAAAGGCATCGTTACTGGGTGCTAATAGTGTAAAAGGCCCCTTCATAGAGCCGCCCAGCAGTTTACCCAATCCGGGGGTTTGCAATACACTGCTCATGGTAGAAAGTGATGGGTTGCCGCCCAAGGCACTCATTAACGGAGAGGCAGAGGATAATAAACTAGCGGATGAGCCACAACCTGTGTGTAGCGTAGTTACCAGCATCAAGGCCAGCACTAACCTGGTGGAGATTTTTTTCATAATTAACTTGTTTTATCAAAAGTTAATCAAAAAAATGTGAACCAGAAATTTTTGTTGAAGGTGCTTAATGGTATTTTTTCACAGGCTAAATAATATTGGCCTGGTCGGTTATTTCGTCCATATTTATGCCGGAGTGGCTTTCGTCGTACACACATTCGCCATTTTTTATCAATAATACTTGTGGCGACTCGTGGTATACCGAAAAATCTGCCGCAATTTTATTGGAGATGGTGCGGTGCTGTATCAGGTCGAGGTAATAAAAATCGGCATTACCGGGTGGTACACTTCTCTCCAGCCTGTTTTTGGTAACAGCACTGATAGAACAGCGGGTACTGTGTTTAAATATCACCTGCGGCCTGTTAAAGGAACGTTCTTTTATCTCGGCTAATTGACTTTCGGTAGTCAGGTCAATCCAGTTCATACGGTATGCTGTAGTTAGTGAATGATGTTGTCTGTCATTGGGCAGCCGGTACCTCTTCTGCTGGGTCCGCAGGAGCTTAACAGCACTATCCCGGTAAGTAACATCATTGTAATAACAAGTAGCTTTTTCATTTTGTTTTAATTTGTTGGGGGTAAGTTTTGCCTGACGCAAAAATAGTAAACGATTATTTAACGTACAGG
>JBDKJT010000226.1:0-2680 GCA_039796475.1 Bacteroidota bacterium
AGGTAATCAATCAGCTCATTGCTCAAGCAATATCCGTAAAGCAACAAATGCTAAGTGATGACACATTGTTAGCAACCGTTGCTAACTGTGTTGATAGTATTGTGGGCGCATTTAAAAATGGTAACAAAGTACTGTTTTGCGGCAATGGCGGCAGTGCGGCAGATGCACAGCATTTAGCTGCAGAGTTTAGCGGCAGATTTTATATCAACAGGGATGCATTGCCTGCAGAAGCCTTGCATTGCAATACCTCATACATGACGGCGGTGGCCAATGATTATAGTTATGATGTAATTTACTCAAGGTTAATAAAAGGCATCGGCCATAAAGGCGATATACTCATTGGGCTAAGTACATCTGGCAACAGCAGCAATATTGTAAATGCTTTTGAAACAGCTAAACAAAAGCAAATGATTACCATTGGCTTTACCGGCCAAACCGGTGGAAAAATGAAACCCCTTTCAGACTATTTGCTTGCAATACCCAGTGCCGATACACCCCGTATACAGGAGTGCCATATGTTGCTGGGCCATATTATTTGCCAGCTGGTAGAAGAAAAAATATTTGCCGCTTAACATTTTTATATGCAAGCAATTATTTTAGCAGGTGGATTAGGCACCCGGTTACGCTCAGTGGTAAACGATTTGCCTAAATGCATGGCGCCGGTGGCGGGCAAGCCATTTTTGCATTATGTAATACAGCAGTTGCTAAAGCAGGGTGTGCAGCAATTTATATTTTCGTTGGGCTACATGAGTGAGCATATTACCGGGTATTTGCAAGCGCATTATCCACAACTTAACTACCAGGTATCTATCGAAACAGAACCGTTGGGTACCGGTGGTGCCATTTTATTGGCAAGCCATTTGGCAAAAGAAAATGATGTAATTGTTTTAAATGGCGACACCTTGTTTACCGTTCAACTATCTGCCTTATATCAGCTGCACCAGCAGCAACAGGCTGCCTGCACCCTTGCCCTAAAACCCATGCAAAATTTTAACCGCTATGGCGTGGTACAAATAAATCAACAGCAAGCCATTACTTCATTTAAAGAAAAACAGTGGTACCAGCAAGGGCTTATCAATGGTGGTGTATACCTTGTAAACATTGCTGCTTTACAACAGGCAGCACTACCCCAAAAATTTTCGTTTGAAAAAGATTACCTGGAGGTTCAGGTAAATACAGGCAAGTTGTATGGCCTGGTGCAGGATGAATATTTTATTGATATTGGCATACCAGAAGACTTTAACAGGGCCCAGCAAGAGCTGGCATCGCTGGGTTAGCAAATGAAAGATTTACTCAATCATATCAATCCAAATTATACACTCTTTCTTGATAGGGATGGTGTGATAAATCATGAAAACCCTGATGGCTATATCAATAGCTGGCAAGCCTTTGTTTTTTATGAGGGTGTGCTGCAGGCAATGCAATTGCTAAATCCGTTGTTTAAGCATATTGTGCTGGTAACTAACCAGCGTGGCGTAGGCCGGGGTATTACCCAACTGGCCGATTTGCATCAAATTCATCAAAACATGCAGGCAGCCATCAGCCAGGCGGGCGGCCGTATTGATGGCATTTATTTTTGTGCAGATGTAGACAGCAGCAGTTACAATCGCAAACCCAATCCCGGTATGGCTTACCAGGCCCGCCAGCATTTTCCTGCAATCAATTTTGCCCAATCTGTAATGGTGGGTAACTCACCCAGCGATATGGCTTTTGGCCGGGCAATTGGTGCCAGTACTATTTTTTTAACCACCACCAACCCAACCTTTGCCGGTAACCAGTTGGTGGATGCAGCTTTTGATTCGTTGCTTGATTTTGCAAAGGCGATAAGCAATCGTTAAAATTCGGCTGAATAAGGTATTTTTACAGCGGTTCATCCAACAATCCATTTAATTTTATTGCATGAAGAGAACGGCCTTAGTATCCATCATCCTGCTATACCAACTTACACTTACTGCACAATCGCTGAGTGCAGCCAATGAGCAAAGGCTGCAACAAACAGAAGACTCATTAAAAGTGCTGGCTAAAAAAATTATACTGGCCAATACAGCAGCACTTCGCTTTAGCAACGATAGCAGTTTTACAAAAATGTTTGTAAGGGCTTTAAAAACGCCTTACTCTTTTGAGTTTCCATTCGATTCGCTGGAAACCATCTCCCGCCAATATGCACCAGATAACAGCTTTCGCATTTTTACCTGGCAAATGGTAGTAAACGAAAACCTGGTACGCCAGCATGGCGCTATACAAATGAATACCGCCGATGGCAGCTTAAAGCTTTTTCCACTGATTGATAAATCGGATGTTACATTAAACCTGCAAGATACCAGTGGCGACAACCAAAGCTGGATGGGTGCCGTGTATTACCGCATTATTAAAACCAGCCATAACAACCAGGATTATTACACCCTGCTGGGCTATGATGAAAATAATATACGCAGTAATAGAAAACTTATAGAAGTACTACAATTTGTAGCTGGCAAACCGGTTTTCGGTGGCAGGTATTTTGCCTTTGACCAAGATACGGTACGCAAACCAACCACCAGCCGCTATATAATGGAGTACAAAAAAGATGCTGGCCCTCGCCTTACTTATGATGAAGATTTGCAGATGATTGTGTTTGAACACCTGGAATCGGAAACCAACGAACCAAAAAAACGCTGGACCTTTATACCCGATGGTGATT
>JBDKJT010000227.1:0-5055 GCA_039796475.1 Bacteroidota bacterium
CTTTCTTCCGAAAGGCCATTTGCATAAAAAGCAGATTTGCTGTGATCGCTTATCACCATGTATTCCATGCCTTTGGCAATTGCGGCTTTTGCCATTTTTTCAATAGTATGGCTACCATCACTCCAGTCGCTGTGGCAATGTATAATGCTTTTAATATCAGTTGGCTGTATCAGTACTGGCAAAGCTGTTGCGCTATCGGCAAGGCTAATAATTGCAGCATCTTCCCTTAAAAAGGGTGGAATGTACTGAATGCCGGCTTGCTGGCATATAGCTAACTGGCTGCTACAGTTTTGATACTTAATGGCAGTAAATTTTTGGTTAAAGGCATCGCTAAATGCTGCAGAAGCGCTGTTTAAAAATACTTGTTGCCAAAAGTGGAGGATATCACAACTATAAATTTTAATTTTTATACCAGCAGCTGATTGGCAAAATAACACATGATTGGAAGCATATGTTACTTCCAGGCCAGCAATTGCAGAAAGCTTATCTTGTATATAGGCCGCTTTTTGATCAATTACTATTTCAAGCTCTTCTACTATTTCTAGTTGCCTTGTATATGCACCTGTAAATTCTATTGCAACATCGGGGAAAGTATTTTTAAAAAAGTTAAGTATTGCACCTGCTTTACTATGTACCTGTGCATATAAAAAACTTCCTTTGTTATTTAGGTAATATTCGATTGTTTCAGCAATGCTTTGTTGTGTTTTTTCGCCAAAGCCCTTATAAAGTTTTAGCCTGTTTTCTTTACAAGCATAAAGTAATTCACCTACCGTTTCAATGCCCATTTCTTTCCAGATGCTGGCAATTTTTTTGGGCCCCAATCCTTTAATATTCATCATTTCCAATATGCCTTCCGGTGTTTGTTTAATCAAATCACTTAATGCAACGAGGTTCCCGGTTTGTAGTAATTCAATAATTTTTTTACCGGTAGATTCACCAATTCCTTTTATAGAAAATATTTGTTGCTGTGGAAGATCAGCTAAGGGAAGCGTTAGCTTTTCAATTGCAAACGCTGCAGAAGCATACGATTTTGATTTAAAGCTATTTTCTCCATGTATATCCATTAGCTTGGCAAGCAATGAAAAGTAGTCAGCTATTTGTGCATTATCCATAAATCAAAAATAGCAAAATACCTTTAGCAAATAGCTATAAATGAAATAAGCTGTAATGCAGGCAGGCAAAGGGTTTTAAAAATGTTTCAATACAAAAAGTCCCGGCTGATGCCAGGACTTTGTTATTAGTTTTGCTTTAGAAAAATTACTTTTTCTTAGGAGCAGCTTTCTTTGCAGCTTTCTTTGCTGGAGCGGCTTTCTTTGCAGGAGCAGCTTTTTTAGCAGGAGCAGCTTTCTTTGCAGGAGCAGCTTTTTTAGCAGGAGCAGCCTTTTTTGCAGGAGCAGCTTTCTTTGCAGGAGCAGCTTTTTTTGCAGCGGCTTTTTTTGCAGTTGCCATGTTTTTTAAAATTTAATGGTTAGTAAATAATGTTAAAAATAAAAACATTTTTTAAACTGCCAAAAAATTTTTTACTAGGCCGAAACTTCTACAGCGTTTACAGAAACAAAGTTCTTGTCGCCTTTTCCTTTTTTAAATTCTACTACACCATCAGCCAAAGCAAAAATGGTAAAGTCTTTTCCAAGACCAACATTTTTTCCAGGATGATAAGTAGTACCACGCTGGCGAACGATTATATTACCAGCTATAGCAGATTGTCCGCCAAAAATTTTTACACCTAATCTTTTACTTTGTGAATCACGGCCGTTTTTAACCGAGCCTTCACCTTTTTTATGTGCCATTTTTTTTCGTTTATTATTTTAGTACTAAAGCATACAAGCATTTAAAAACAAAAACTCTTTTATTTAAATAAAAGGTGTTGCTTTTTTTTGCTTATGCAATTTCAGTTACCTGAATTTTAGTGTAGTGTGTACGGTGACCATGCTTTTTACGAAAGCCTTTTCTTCTTTTCATTTTAAAGGCAATCACTTTATCACCCTGTACGAGGTCGCTTAGTATTTCTGCTTTTACCACAGCTTTTACATTGGCGCCAACGGCTACTGCACCGGCATTGTCAGTTAGCAGAACATCTGCAAACTCAACTTTGTCTCCGGCTTTACCTGCTATATGCGGTACATACAGGCTATCACCTGCTTTTACTTTAAATTGCTGTCCCGCTATTTTTACTACTGCTAACATATATCCCAATTTTTAGGACGGCGAAGGTAAGGCATTTCTTGAAATTAATGGTATTTTTTTAGGGTGTTTTTCCCCAATTACACTTATTTTGGTGAAAAACTATCCTTTTGCCCTTTTTTGGAGGGGTTCAAGTGGCAGTTTACTGGTAGTGTACCGCTCCAAAGGTACCATATTCACCCATTGTTATGAACAAGTTGCTTATTCTGCCCCGGGTCGTCTTTTCTGTATATGGCATGCTGCTATTTATAGCAATATTGCTGGTGCTTTTTCCTTTTATTGTGATCGCTTCGGCCTTTGGTAAGCTAAAAGGTGGCAATATCATTTATAGTATATGCCAATTTTGGAGCGATACCTGGTTACTATTACTTGGTATACATCACCATAATATGTTTAAAAGCAACAGGCAGCAAGATCAGCCCTATGTATTTGTGTTTAATCATTTGTCTTTTATGGATGTGCCGATAATTATGAAGTCTTTAAAAGGCCGGCATTTTAGAGTGCTGGGTAAGGCAGAGCTTGCAAAAGTGCCCATTTTTGGTTTTGTATACCGCAATGCAGTGATACTGGTAAACAGGGCAGATGCAGATAAAAGGGCCCGTAGTGTACGACAACTCAAATCGGTAATCAACAAAGGCATCTCAGTGGTGATTGCTCCCGAAGGTACATTTAATACCACGGGCAAAGCGTTAAAAGACTTTTATGATGGCGCTTTTAAAATTGCCATTGAAACACAAACACCCATTAAGCCATTATTATTTTTAGATGCCTATCACCGGCTTAGTTATAAAAGTATTTTTTCTTTAACACCGGGCCGGTCTCGTACAGTTTTTTTAGAAGAAGTAAGTGTGCAAGGCCTTACCTTAAATGATGTACCTGCCTTAAAAGAAAGAGTATATCAATTAATGGAGACCAAACTCATAGAATATAAAGCCGCCTGGATAACCAATGCCTGAATATGCAGCAAGCAACCATACATAACGGTGAAATGAATTTTAACGCCGAGCCCGAGTTTTGCTATGCAGAAGTAATACTGCCATTGGCCTTGCCCAAAACGTATACCTATGCCGTACCAGCAACATTCATTTCCAAAATTGCTGTTGGCTGCCGGGTAGAGGTGGTACTGGGTAAAAATAAAAGATATGCCGGGCTGGTTAAAAGTATTAGCAAACAAGCGCCTGCCTACCAAACCAAGGCAATATTAAATGTACTGGATGATGAACCGGTATTATATCCGCAACAACTGCAATTGTGGAGTTGGGTAAGCCAGTATTATATGAGTACTGAGGGAGAAGTAATGGCTGCCGCCTTGCCGGCACACTTTAAACTTAGCAGCGAAACCATTGTGCTGTATAATGATGAATATGGCGATGATTTTACTAAACTGGATAATGATGAGTATCTCGTAGCAGAGGCGTTGTTATTAAAAACACAACTATCAGTAAATGAAGTACAGCAGCTGCTGGATATAACACATGTATACCCGGTGATAAAGCGGCTAATCGAAAAAAAAGTATGCATTGTTTGGGAGTCGCTTAACGAACGGTATAAGGTAAAAAAGGAAAATTTTGTAATACTAAACGCCACATTTGAGGATGAAACAGTGCTGGCCGATTTACTAAATAACTGGAGCCGGGCACCCCGGCAAATGGAACTGCTGCTGGCATACCTGCATTTGGCAAAAACCGAAGGAGAGGTAACACAAGCAGCATTACTAAAAAAAGCCAATGCCAATGCAGCGCAATTAAAGGGCTTAACAGATAAAAATATTTTGCTGATAGAGAAGAGAGCAGTAGATCGAATAAAAGTATTGCCAAAAGCAATAAAAGTAGCGTTTGACTTAAGTGCAGCACAACAAACTGCCTATACGCAGGTACAGGAGCAATTTGCCATTAACAGTGTATGCTTGCTGCACGGGGTTACAGGTAGTGGTAAAACACAAATTTATATAAAGCTTATTGAGGCATATTACAATCAAGGCAAGCAAGTATTGTACCTGCTTCCCGAAATTGCTTTAACGGCACAGATGATCCGCCGCCTGCAAATGCATTTTGGAGGTAACATCGCTATTTACCATTCTAAGTTTAATAATAACGAGCGGGTTGAGTTATGGAACAAAATAAAATCGGGTGAAATAAGAATTGTACTGGGGGCCCGTAGCGCTATCTTTTTACCTTTTAAAGAATTGGGTTTGGTGGTGGTAGATGAAGAGCACGACAGCTCTTTTAAACAGCAAGAGCCATCACCAAGATACAATGCCAGGGACACTGCCATTTTTTATGCATCCCTTTTTGGGGCTAAAGTTTTATTGGGTAGTGCTACCCCAAGTTTAGAAACCTACTATAATGCTGATAGAGGTAAATACGGGCTTGTAAATTTAAACGAACGATATGGTGGCGTACTGCTTCCGCAAATAGAAATGGTAGATACCCGTAAAGTGGCTCAAAAAAACAAAGTAATGTTATCGCCTCAGCTAAAGGATGCTGTTGTTAAAACGATTGAGGCTGGCCGGCAGGTAATACTTTTTCAAAACAGGCGTGGATATTCACCTTATTTAATTTGTGGCACTTGTGGCTATTTGCCCCAATGTAAAAACTGCGATGTTACTTTAACCCTCCATAAATATTCTAATAAACTGCATTGCCATTATTGTGGTACCACATATCCCAAGCTGGTAGAATGCCCGGCATGCGGTACTGTAAAATGGGTAGAAAAAAACTTTGGCACAGAAAAAATTGAGGAAATGATCGAGGCAGAATTTCCTGCAATAAAAGTGGCCAGGATGGATGTAGATGCGGTAAAAGGAAAAACAGCCCACGATAGCCTGATTAAATTATTTGAAGAGCATCGTATAGATATATTGGTAGGTAC
>JBDKJT010000228.1:0-14073 GCA_039796475.1 Bacteroidota bacterium
TTAAAATTAAACAAGGTGGCTGTAAACACGCCTCTTTCTCTTTTTTTAAATGCGGCTTTCCAGTTGCCATTGTAGCGGATAAGCGCAGGCACCAGCAGGTTGCCGGCATGCGTCATTTGCATTTCCATGCTTACTTTAAAATTGTATACCAGGGCGCTGTAGCTAAGGCTGTAAGTACGGGCTACCACCTCGTAGGTTTTATCATTAAACCAGGTAATCATTTCATCTACTACCACCTCATCCTCTTTACCGGGTTTTACTTTTTGCTTAAAAATATAACAGCTGGTTTGATTATAATCAGCCATATCAATACTCATATCATAATAGGCAGCCATCTCATCATCATAAATGGCAGTTTTATCACTCATAAATGGCAGGCCGCTGATGCGTTTTCCGGGATTAAAAAACAACATCTTTAGTTGCTCTTTATGTTTTTCGATACCGGTTTTGCCGGCTGTGCTAAATGCTTTGCCGCCTACAATATTATCTTCGCCACACACACTGCCATTGGTAAAAAATAAGGAAGCGTATAGCTGTGCCGTATAATAGTTGTAAAGATGATCGGTGGTATAAAAATCGCCGCTGGCCTCCTCCTGCAGCACCTGCATACTGCGGCATCCATTGCTGTATAGTTGCGTTGTTTTGCTGAATAAGCCTGCTTGCATGGCGCCGGTTTTATCCATCATGCGTATATCGTTGATGGCCGAAAAACCCAGCACCCTAAGGTTGCGAAATGCTTTGTAAAAACTGCTGTCGTTTTTTATGCGGTGGATAAAGGCGGGTACATTCAGTTTGTTATCAATCACTACTTCAGATAGTGTGATGGTTTTTTTACCCACCATGCTGGTGTCTTGCGCTGCTACAATGGTTGCAAACAGCACACAAAATAAAACAGGTATGATCAACCGAATCATACCTGCAAATTATTACAAACAAGTGTATAAAATAAATGTATTGGTTGCTGTAGTTTATTTAGTAAACATCATGCGATAATCTACCCTTATTTTTCCCTTGGCTATATCATCTAGCTTACGTTTGAGCAATGTTTTTTTCAAGGGCTTTATATAGTCAATAAAAAGCTTGCCTTCAATATGGTCGTACTCATGCAAAATTACCCGGGCAGTAATACCGGTAAAAATTTTGGTGTGTGTGTCAAAATTTTCATCCTGGTATTGCAATTTCACCCATTCGCTGCGGTAAACATCTTCTCTTATTTTGGGTATGCTGAGGCAGCCTTCGTTGTAAGCCCATTGTTCGCCGCCGGTTTCTATAATATGTGCATTAATGAATACAGCTTTAAAACCGGGTGCATCTGTAAATGTATTTTCCTCGCCATCCTCTTCCATATTGGTAAATATCTGCGTACTGTCTATTACAAATAGCCGGATAGCCCGGTTTATTTGGGGAGCTGCCAGGCCAACTCCATTGCTGTTATACATGGTTTCCCACATATCTGCCAGCAATTTTTGTAAGTCTGTGTAATCAGCATCAATATCAGTTGCCACTTTTCTTAATACAGGAGACCCATATGCTACTATCGGTAAAATCATAATGCTGCAAATTTACTATAACCGTTTTATTATTCCTTATTTACACTTAAAAGGCCTGGCTTTGCATGTACTCTTGCAGCATAATAGTGGCCGCAATTACATCAACATTTGCTTTCACCCGCCTGTCTTTTTTTTTCATACCCATCTCCAGCATGGCATCTTTAGCCATTTTGGAGGTATATCTTTCATCCACCGTTTTAAGCGGTATAGCCGGAAATTCTTTTTGTATTTTTTTGATGGCAGCCTGTACCAGCGGGGTACCATGCGTATCGCTTTCATCCCAGTTTTTTGGCAGGCCAATAATAATCAGCTCCACTTGTTCGGTGGCAAAATATTGTTTAAGATAGGGTATCAACGTTTTTGACTCAATGGTTTCGAGGCCAGTAGCGATTATCTGCAACGGATCGGTAACGGCCAGGCCGGTGCGTTTGCCTCCATAATCTATTGCCAGAATACGTGCCATAATTAAAGGTTGGTGTGGGATTGTTATAAAAAAATATCCAGTAATACCAGCACTGCAAATACCACCGATGCAATGCCATTGGCCGTCATAAATGCAATGTTTACCCTGCTAAGATCGGTTGGGCGTACAATGCTTTGCTGGTATACCAGCATGCCAATAAATACAATTACTGCCAGCCAGTACCATGCCCCAAAGCCGCCATGTATGCCTGCCAGTATTATACAACAGCTGCAAAGCAGGTGCAGCAGCCGGGATACCTGCAGGGCCTTGGCCTTACCCAATGCTGCAGGTATAGAGTGCAGTTGCTGTGCCTTGTCAAATGCCTCATCCTGTAAAGCGTAAATGATATCAAAACCACTTACCCAAAATAATACGGCAAAAGAAAATAGCACGGGCAGCAAGGCAAAGCTGCCAGTAACAGCCAGGTATGCCCCAACGGGTGCAAGGCTTAACCCTACCCCCAAAACCAAATGGCAAAGCGCTGTAAAACGCTTGGTATAACTATAAAATAAAATTACAAACAGGGCTACCGGCGAGAGAAAAAAGCAAATACGATTGATAAAAAAGGTAGCTATCATAAATATCACCGCATTGATGATAACAAACCGCAGGGCACTTTGCCGGGAGATAATACCAGCCGGAATTTCCCGGATAGCTGTACGTGGGTTTTGTGCATCAAAATTACGATCGAGATAGCGGTTAAACGCCATGGCAGCCGACCTTGCCGTTACCATGCAAATAAGCACCAGCAAAAAACGGGTGATAACTCCTGTGAGCACTGTTGAATTTTGTAAATGCTGGCTCCAGCCAATGCTGCGGTTAAGGTTCCACTGCCCGTTGTTTAGCTGCAGCCCACCGGGCGAATACAAGCCAAGAAAAAAACCAATAATGGCAAAGGGCAGGGCAAATATGGTATGACTGAACTTTACAAGGCTCAGGTAATTTTTTACCGTACTAATCGGTTTGGTTTGTTGCATCATGTGTTAATCGATATTGGGTGCCACCATGGTTCGTACCACCTCCCACAATACAACACCGGCGGCAGTGGCAATGTTTAATGAATGCTTCATACCCAGTTGGGGTATTTCTATACAACCCTTGCATTGCTCAATGGTGCTTTGCTCTACCCCGGTTACTTCGTTGCCCAATACCAGTGCAATTTTTTCAAATGGCTTGTAATTAATATTATTGAGTGCCATACTGCCCGTAGCTTGCTCAACGGCATACACGGTGTAGCCATCTTGCTTTAGTGCTTCAATAGCCAAGGTTGCATTGGCAAAATGCTTCCAGGTTACGGTATCCTCTGCACCCAATGCCGTTTTTTTAATTTCTTTATGCGGTGGCACACAGGTGTAGCCGGTAATATAAATAGCCTCCAGTAAAAAAGCATCGGCAGTACGAAATACGCTGCCTACATTGTAAGCGCTGCGTATATTTTCCAGCACCACTATTACCGGCAATTTTTCTGATTGTTTAAATTCCTGCACCGTTTTTCGGCCCAGTTCGTCCATGCTAAGTTTTCTCATATCCCTGCTAAAGTAAATAGTTGGCAAAAGTAATTCACACAACTGATAAAACTGTTGCCGGGGGATTTAAAGCCCTTATTTTTGCGACGCTTGTAAACCGGGGCAAGTTTGTGTGCAAACCGGATAGCCCAATTACGCTGCTAAAGCACAAGAGAGTGACACAACGATGCTGATGGATGCCCAACTGCTGGTGACCTCCCTTACTTTTTGCGGCTAACACCCAAACATTTACTGTACTATGGCCAAAGCTACCACCGAAACTCCTTTAATGCAGCAGCACAATGCCATCAAGGCCCGGTACCCAGATGCCATCCTGCTGTTTAGAGTGGGTGACTTTTACGAAACTTTTGGGCAAGATGCGGTAAATGCTGCTTCGGTACTGGGTATTACGCTTACCAAGCGCAACAATGGGGATGAGCATTCCAGCCAGCTGGCTGGTTTTCCACATCATGCGCTGGATACCTATTTGCACAAACTGGTAAAAGCCGGCTACCGGGTGGCTATTTGCGACCAGTTAGAAGATCCTAAACAAGCCAAAGGCATTGTTAAAAGAGGCGTTACCGAGCTGGTAACACCGGGTGTAGCCACCAACGATAAATTACTGGAGCATAACAGTAATAATTTTTTGGCAGCCCTGCATTTTGAGGATGATAAAATGGGTATTGCTTTTTTAGACATTAGCACCGGCGAATTTTTTGTGGCCGAGGGCGATAAAGAATATGCAGATAAACTGCTGCAAAGCCTGCAGCCTGCCGAAGTAATTTTTATGCGGCGGCAGCTAAAGCCTTTTAAAGAATATTTTGGCAACAATTTTTTTACCTATACCCTGGATGAATGGATATTTGAAGCCGCTTACAGCACAGAAGCCTTGCTAAAACATTTTGGCACACATAGCTTAAAAGGTTTTGGTATACAAAATATGCCGGCAGCTATTATTGCCGCTGGCGCTGTGCTGCATTATTTAAAAGATACCGAACACCCCAACCTTGGGCATATTACCAGTATACAACGCATAGACAGAAACGAGCATTTGTGGATGGACCGCTTTACCATCCGCAACCTGGAGCTGATGGGTGGCCCCGAAGGCAGCCATACTTTATTAAAAGTGTTGGACAATACCGTATCGCCCATGGGTGCCCGTTTATTAAAACGCTGGATGCTGATGCCACTCAACGACATTGGCCGTATTAACGAGCGGCTGGATACCGTTGCTTATTTGATAAAAGAAACGGATGCCCGAACTGCTATTGGCCAGCACATTAAACAAGCAGGTGATATTGAAAGATTGGTGAGTAAAGTGCCGCTTAAAAAAGTAAATCCACGGGAGGTATTACAAATTGCCAGGGGCCTGCAGCAAGTGGATGCCATTAAAGCTATTTGCAGCATACAGCCAAACGAATACCTAAAAAGGCTGGCCGACTCATTGAACCCCTGCAAGTATATCGTTGACAAAATTGTTAGGGAAATTGCCGAAAACCCACCCGTACAGGCTAACAAGGGCGGCACCATTGCCGCTGGTATTGATGCATCGCTGGATGAATTGCGGCTGATAGCTGCCGGTGGCAAAGATTACCTGGTAGCATTGCAGCAAAAAGAAGCCGCCAGCACGGGTATATCTTCGCTTAAAATTAGTTACAACAATGTATTTGGTTATTACCTGGAGGTAACCAATGTACACAAAACCAAAGTGCCAGACAATTGGATACGCAAGCAAACACTTACCAGCGCAGAGCGGTATATAACACCTGAGCTTAAAGAGTACGAAGAAAAAATATTGGGTGCCGAAGACAAGATTTTGCAGATTGAACTACGCTTGTTTGAACAACTGCTGAATGAACTACAAGACTATATTGCCCCGATGCAACTAAATGGCCAGGTGTTGGCGGTACTGGATTGCCTTACCTGTTTTGCTGGCAATGCATTGCAGTATAAATATAAAAAGCCGTTGGTGGAGGATAACCATGTATTAGCCCTAAAAGATAGCAGGCATCCGGTTATTGAACAACACCTGCCTGCTGGTGAAGCTTATATAGCCAACGACGTATTGCTGGACCCCGAAAACCAGCAAGTAATTATTCTTACCGGGCCAAACATGAGTGGTAAAAGTGCCATCTTAAGGCAAACGGCACTCATCACTTTAATGGCTCATATCGGCAGCTTTGTACCTGCCGGTGAGGCCAAAATACCTTTAACCGATAAGATATTTACCCGGGTGGGTGCCAGTGATAACCTAAGTGGCGGCGAAAGTACATTTATGGTAGAGATGAATGAAACCGCCAGCATTATCAATAATATCACCAAACGTAGCCTGGTGTTGCTGGATGAGATTGGCCGGGGCACTTCTACCTACGATGGCATTAGCATTGCCTGGAGTATTGTTGAGCACCTGCATAACAGCCATGCACAGCCCAAAACACTATTTGCCACCCACTACCATGAGTTGAATGAACTGGAAAACAAGCTGCCAAGGGTTAAAAATTATCATATTACCAATAAGGAAGTGGGCAACAAGGTTATCTTTTTAAGAAAACTTGCCGCAGGCGGCAGTGTACACAGCTTTGGTATTCATGTGGCACGTATGGCTGGCATGCCGCCATCGTTGATTGAGCGTGCCAACGAGATTTTAACCCAGTTAGAAGAAAGCCGTAACAACAGCACTAACGGTAACGCAGCGCCCACAGAAGATACTATTAAAAAAATTGCAGCACCCAAGATGCAGCTGAGTATTTTTGATGCACACTCTGCCACCTTTGAAGAAATAAGGGAATTGCTAAATGCAGTAGATATTAACCGCCTAACCCCGGTAGAGGCACTGCTTAAATTGCAGGAAGTAAAAAGTAAGGTTAAATAAATTTACTTAGGCACCACCAATGTTTGATAGTAAGCTGCATAGCCATAAAATGCACCAAGAGCACCATTGCTTATATTACCCAATACTTTGTTAGGCTGGGCAAATGGGTTGCCAATGCTTTGAAAGGCAAACTCCCAGGTACTCCAAAACTTGTACGAATCCCTGTCTATATTACACAACTTAAGCGTTACCGTATCGCCTCTTTTAAAATAGTTACTATCTGCCGGTGGCGGGTCATTTTTATCAACACCGGGGTCTACTTGTAATTCGTACGTTGTACCGTCTATCACCTGGTCGTCAAATACCGAGTTGGCGCCGGGTAGTAGCGGCTCGCTGTTGCGGCGGGTAAAATAGCGGATATAATTACCCAACCCGGGCGGATCGGTAGTTTTTATCATGATAACCACTTTACTGGTATCTGCCTGAAAGGGCGCTTTTTTCCACCACAAAGAGTCGGGTGTTTTGGCCAATAATGGTATACTGGTGGTAGCATTGTACGTTTTACCATCTGCAACTATTGTGAGGGTATAGTTAGTATTAAAAGCGCCGGTAAATGCTGTGCCGGGGTTTGCCGTGTCTATACCATAACTATAAAAATTGTATCCGCCTGAAACAGGAATAGCATACTCTTTAAGCGTATGTGTTTTTACACCATTGCTAATAGTTACTGTAGCATTGTGCACAAAAAGATCGTTGATAATGCCAGGTTGTATACTACTGAAATAATCAAGGCTTTTGGTTAAAACCACCTGTGGCCCCACCCCGTTTTCTATGCTGGCATCTACCACCAGTACATCATCTGCGTTATTTAAATCAAAATTTACTTCCTTTTCGCAAGAAACCAGCGCAAGGGAGAATATCAAAACAATTGAAAGCAATTTCATTCTACAAAATTAGGGTATTATAGCTTGTACAAAAGATACAGCGGAGGTATAACAAAAAAACAGGCGGTAGTGTTTAAAAAAAATCCCCAATGCGGTGGCACTGGGGATGGAGCTAATATTATAAAGGAGCATTTATCCTAAGTAAGCTTTTAATGCACCGCTGTAACGGGCTTTTTGCAGGCGCTTAATGGCTCTTTCTTTTATCTGGCGGATACGCTCTTTTGTTAAGTCGTATTTTTGACCAATCTGCTCAATGGTTACACCATTTTCGCCATCCAAACCAAAATAGGCATTTACTATTTCAGCTTCTCTGGGACTTAAAGATTTTAATACACGCCTTATTTCGTTTCTTAATGAGTCATGCATTACATCTTCATCGGTTTCATCAGCACCTTTTAATAAATCACCCATGGCCACATCTTCTGCCTCATGTACAGGTGCATCTAAAGATGAATGCCTGGTATTACTCTGAAAAATATTATTGATCTCAGTTTCACTCATCTCCAGCAATTCAGCTAATTCCTCGGTTGAGGGTTCCCTTTCATGCTCTTGTTCAAAAGCCATGTAAGCTTTGTTGGCCTTATTGTAAGTACCAATTTTGTTTTGAGGCAAACGTACCAACCTGCCTTGTTCGGCCAATGCTTGTAAAATAGATTGACGAATCCACCATACAGCGTACGAAATAAATTTAAACCCCTTGGTTTCATCAAAACGCTGAGCGGCTTTTATCAAACCCAGGTTTCCTTCGTTAATAAGGTCGCTTAAACTTAAGCCCTGGTGCTGGTATTGCTTGGCAACCGATACCACAAAACGAAGGTTGGCTTGTACCAACTTATCCAGTGCCCGCTGATCGCCCATTTTAATTTTTTGGGCAAGGATGGTTTCCTCTTCCGGGGTAATCATCGAAATTTTGGAAATTTCCTGCAAATACTTTTCAACCGCTTGAGAGTCACGGTTAGTAATTTGGGTTGCGATCTTAAGTTGCCTCATTTGCTTTGTTTAAGTTCAAAAAGTAATGTCCGGTGTTTGTATAGACACTTGTAAATTAACAATTGTTGCAAGATGATGCTAATTAATACTGTGCTTTTTTACAAAACAGGCGCAAATTTACGATGCTATTTCTGCATTTCATAACAATAACGGAAAAAGGTGGAAAAAATTAACCTTCTAGTGTATAATTTATCCACTTTTTGCTGTAAATAAGCCGCTCCCGGCATTGGCAGAAAGCTTTGGTATAACCTGCTTTATATCAGTACTTTTGCCAAATGATAATCGATTTACGTTCCGATACTGTTACCAGGCCCACACCGGGTATGCTGCAAGCCATGTATAATGCGCCTGTTGGCGATGATGTATTTGGAGAAGACCCCACCGTAAATAAATTGGAGCAAATGGCCGCCGACTTATTTGGGATGGAGGCAGCCATTTTTTGTCCGAGTGGCACCATGACCAATCAAATAGCCATTAAATGCCATACCCAACCCGGCGATGAAGTTATTTGCGATGAGCTGAGCCATATTTACCAGTACGAAGGTGGTGGAATAGCCTTTAACAGTGGCTGCCAGGTAAAATTGTTGCAAGGCGATAAAGGACGCATCACTGCCAAGCAGGTAACAGCGGCCATTAATCCTGCAGCCGATTATAAAGCCAATACCAGCTTGGTAGGGCTTGAAAACACCACCAATCGTGGAGGTGGCGCATGCTATCAATTTGCTGATATTGTGGCTATTAAAGAGGTTTGTAGCAATAATAATTTAAAACTGCATTTGGATGGTGCCCGGCTTTGGAATGCACTGGTAGCCAGTAACGAAACAGCCCGGCAATATGGCGATGTATTTGACAGCATTTCGGTATGCTTAAGCAAAGGGATGGGCACCCCGGTTGGCAGTTTATTGCTCGGCGAAACAGCGTTTATAAAAAAAGCCCGGAGGATACGAAAAGTATTAGGAGGTGGTATGCGGCAGGCAGGTTACCTGGCGGCGGCAGGTATTTATGCATTGGAAAACAATCTTAACCGGTTGGTACAAGACCATGAACATGCCCAACTAATTGGCAATGCCCTGCAAAAAAAGTTATTTATAAAAAATTTGATGCCGGTACAAACCAATATCCTGGTATTTGAAGTAGCAGCACCTTATACAGCAGCTAGTTTTACCGATTACCTGGCCAGTAAACAAGTACTGGCATTTGCCATTTCTGCCACACAAGTGCGAATGGTTACACACCTTGATATTAGCCGGGATATGGTAAACCACCTGGTGGCTATTATTGATGCGATGTAAAAATCTACAGCTTTGTTGCCTACCAGTAATTAGTTTAAAGCTGGTGTAACAATAATATTACGAAGTTCAACCGGGCCATGATCGCCCTGTATTTGTAAAGGGCCGGGTGCTGCCTCCCGGCTGTTTAGTGCGCCACCAGTAATACCGGGTATTTCTGCATCGGTGATAATTTGCACACCGTTTGCAATTACGGTTACCCTTCTGCCCACCAATGTAACATCATAATATTGCCACTCCCCGGGTGCCTTGGCAACCATTTGGCTGGGTTTTATAAAACCATACACCGCTCCCAGGTAATCATAGGTGGGCTGTTGGCCGTAAGCATCATTTATTTGTATTTCGTAACGGCCCCGAAGGTATACTCCGCTATTGCTACCCTTAGGGTATCTAAACTCTATGTGCAATTTAAAATCGTCAAATTGCTGATCGCTTACCAGGTTACTGCCCGATTTTGGGCTCTTTAATACTCCATCTTCCACCAGCCATTGATTACCCCCCGTGGTATGCCAGCCAGTCATGTCTGTTCCGTTAAATAATTTTACAGGATTACCCCAAACAGGTGGCTGGCTTCTGTTAAGCGACGGCGCTTTTTCTGCCGACCATTGATAGCTTTTGCCATTGGCAGCTACCATGGTGCCGGTTAATTTTTCGTTGGCCAGCACCGCATCAAATACCAGGTCATTGTCTTCTCTCTCCCACTGAGGCGGTATGGTAAAGTGCATTCTTCCGTTGGCAAATTCAATTTTTGAGATGGGCCTTGCGCTACCACCGCCACCCACAAAAGAGCCAAACAAGCGATGGGTGCCCGAATGCCTCACTTCCAGCCAGGATGGAATTTCTTTTCCATTATCTGTAATGGTAATATCCCAGCGTCCTTCGATAGTAGTATCAGCCAACATGGTACCTGCGTTTGCTGTATAAGTATTGATCAAGAGCAGCAAGCCTGCAATCCATTGGCAATGTTTTTTATTTATCATACCTCATTTTTTAAAATTTGCATAGTATTAATCGAATCTTTCATCAAAGATCATGTTGAATAACAACCGTACTGATAAAAGTGCATTAAAAATTTTTATCCCGATAAACAATTTTACCATCCATGATGGTTAGTTCAATATGTGTTTTGTAAATATCCATGGGAGCAATGCTGAAAAGATCTTGAGAAAACACAATGATATCTGCCAGGTAGCCGGGCTGTAGTTTACCCTTTTCTTTTTCATCAAACGAAGCATAAGCACCGCCCTGGGTATAAGCCACCAATGCATCGGTAATGCTAACCTTTTGTGCTGGCACCCACCCGCCAGCAGGTATACCATTTATTGTGCGCCGGTTTACGGCATTGTGTAAACCCCGTATGGGTATAGGTGTGGCACAGGCTGGCCAATCGCTGCTGTATACCAGCCTGGCATTATTTTGCAACATAGAGGCCCATACAAAAGCCTGCGGCAATCGCTGGGCACCCACTGCCCTGCCCCATACTTCCACACTAGCCGGATCGGCATGTATGGGCTGCATGGATGCAATTACACCCAATGCCTTAAAACGGGGTAAATCATCCGGGCTGCTGGTTTCAATATGTTCTATTCTATGGCGGGCATCTTTGGTGCCATTTAGCTGCCCGGCATTTTCGTAAGCGTTTAATGCTTCCCGTACGGATCTGTCGCCAATGGCATGGGTATATATTTGAAAACCGGCTTTGTCAAATACACTCACCAACCTACGATAAGTATCCAGCGGCAAGGCAAAATCGCTGTTGGCCATTTTACTATCGGGGGCCACATCACTGTATGGTTGTAACATGGCTGCCGTATGTGACTCTATCACACCATCTAAAAAAAACTTAACGCATCCTGCCCTAAGCATGGGGTGCTTAGCAATGCGTTGTTTGATAGCGCTGTAATCAGCGATATCTTTTTCGGTGGTTTTTTCTCCTACTGTAAATGCCGTGGATGCCCTTAAGGTAAGCTCTCCATTGCGGAGCAACTCTTCGTATAACGAAAATTCAGCTGCGCTGCCGCTGGCATTTTGTATAGTGGTGATGCCATGTTTGGCGGCAAACCGCATACCCGTTCTTAACGCATCCAGTTTTTCCTGGCGGGCGGGTTCGGGCACCAATTTAGCTACCAACTGCATGGCTCCTTCTGTTAATGCCCCCGTGGGTTCGCCATCTGCATCTTTATAAATTTTTCCAAAACCATCAAAATGGCTGTGTTTTGTAATACCAGCCAACGCCAGCGCCTTACTGTTTACCCATGCACTATGGCCATCATAGGCCCTGATATAAGCAGGGCGATCGCCACTTATGCTATCCAGCATTTGCCGTGTAGGCATATCACCCGGAAATAAACTGTATTGCCAACCCATACCCGTTAGCCAGGCTTTACCGGGATTAGCACGGGCATAGTTTGCCACCGTATCAATAGCCTCCTGCATGGTTTGTGCATTGTACAAATCAATGGCCGAAAGCCCCAGCGAACCTGCCAAAAAATGGATATGTGCATCATTAATACCCGCCGTTACCAGCTTGCCTTTAAGATTGATAATGGTTGTGTGGGCGCCAGCCATTTTTTTTACCTGGTGGGTAGTGCCAACAACAACAATGCGGTTACCCGTAATAGCGATGGCTTCGGCAAATGGAGTGTTTGGCTCGCCTGTCCAAATTTTTCCATTCAGTAATAAAAGGTCGGCAGGTGCTTGCACCGATTGGGCATTGCTGATACAACCACAAAAAATTAATGCTAAAAAACTAATGATTAAACGCATGCTGTTAAATTTGGTAAACGGTACCAGCAATTTACAAAAAAGCATGGCGTAACACCCGCCATAATTTAAGATTGATTTAAAATTTATTCTTTATCAAAAAACGGCATATGCGTTTACACAAACTATTATTACTTGTACTTTTCAATTGTATTGTTGCCGGGCTTGCCGGGCAAGAGGTAGTAAATTTGCTGTATGTGGGCGATAATGGATTGGTAGATGATTTTAAAGAAGCCCACTCCGTGATTGTAATAAAGCAATACCCCAACAATCATTTTGAAAGGCTGGATTATTTGCTGGGTGCCCCGCTAACCATGCTTAGAACTTACAACGACTCCACTCTCAAAAACCTGGATGGCCCATATCTACAGTACCACCCCTCTGGCATGATACAGGTAAAGGGGCAGTACAGCCGCAATACAAAAACAGGCGAATGGTGGTATTACAACGACACTGGTAAGGTTGAAAAAAAAGAGTTTTATGAGCAGGGCATAATTCAACGGTCAGAAAACCCCGACAGTGTTGAAAAGAAAGAAACGATTAAATATGGGGATGAAAGAGAAGCCGATATGGTTGGCGGTAAAAATGCCTGGCAAAGCTACTTACTTAAAAAAATGCAACAAACCAATGGCAGCTTATCAGAATTAAAGGGCAAAATATTGGTTCAATTTACCATCAATACAAGTGGCAAACTGGTAGATATATTTTTAAAACGTTCTGCCAATTTTGGATTGGATGAAGAAGCACTAAAAATAATTCGCAATGCCCCCGACTGGAAGCCCGCTTTTCAAAATGGGCAGCCAATAAATGCTTACCGGGTGCAACCCTTTACCTACCTTGGATATACCGAATAATTGGTGCGGCCTGCACACTAGCAGGATGATTTTTTACACTGTGAACAGCAGTCATTTGCTTGTTGCAAAAGCCCTGCCGGCACCTGTAAAAGCAAATGCCGGGAAACATCCCGGCACTTTGTATGTTAGTGTTGATAAACGCTAATTATTTAAACTTCTAAAATCTACAGGCACCAGTTTACTAACACCAGCCTCCTGCATGGTTACGCCATAAATAACATCCACCGCACTCATCGTTTGTTTATTATGGGTTACAATAATAAACTGGCTGTTTTCGCTAAACTGCTTAATCATTTTGGTAAACTTGCCAACATTGGCATCATCCAACGGGGCATCCACCTCATCCAGTATACAAAAGGGCGCCGGTTTAATCAGGTATATAGCAAATAAAAGCGCTGTGGCGGTTAAGGTTTTTTCGCCTCCACTTAGCTGCCCGATTGACGATGGCCTTTTACCTTTGGGTTTAGCAACAATATCAATAGCGGTTTCGGCCAGGTTTTCAGGATCTACCAATACCATATCGGCCGTATCATCTTCGGTAAACAAGGCCTTAAATACTTTTTGAAAATTTTCTCTTACCCTGTTAAAAGTGTCAAGAAATTGCTGGTTGGCGGTAGCCTCTACTTCCTGTATGGTTTGCATCAGGCTATCCTTTGCCGTTACCAGGTCGTTTTTTTGCTCTAAAATAAACTCATACCTTTTTTTCATTTCGGTATAAGCCTCAATAGCTGTAGGGTTTACTTCACCAATATTTTCGAGGCGCTTGCGCATGCGTTCGCTTTTATCCTGCAACTCCTCCAAAGGCACTTCGCCAGTACGGGGTTCATCCAATATTGCATCAAGATCTACTTTAAACTCTACCTGCAGGCGTTCCTTCATTCCGGCAAGCTGCAGTTTTAGTTC
>JBDKJT010000229.1:0-19082 GCA_039796475.1 Bacteroidota bacterium
AGTTCTTTAGCAAGTCCTTTCAGGTCACGGGATATACGGCTGATTTCTTGTTCCCGGTTGCTGTTTTTACCATCGCCGGTACCACTCATCAGCTGCAGGTAGTCAATAATAATAATACCCAGGTTATGCTTGTTTTTAAGGCGTCGGCATTTTGCCCGCAGCTCAAAAATATTTAAGGCAGCCGTATCGTCAATAAAAATCGGGGCATTGCTGAGTCTTTCAATCCCTTTTTTGTATAGCTGCTTCATTTCATGCTCTTCCAGCTTACCACGGCTAATTTTTTCAAGCCAAATTTCACTTTCGGCACTTAGAATACGCTGTACCAGCTGCCCGGCACTCATCTCCAGGCTAAAAAAGGCAACAGCCGTAGGTTTGTTAGAGTGCAGGGCTGCACTACGGGCCAGGTTAAGCGCAAAAGCAGTTTTACCTACCGATGGCCTTGCCGCCAGGATGATAAGATCTGTAGGTTGCCACCCATAAGTAACCTTATCCAATGATGCAAAACCACTAGGTACACCTGTAATATCTTCATCACGGTTACGCATGTCTTCAATACGCTGGATGGTTTTTACCAGTACGGTATTGATGTCATCAAAATTTTTGCGTAAGTGATTGTTGGTAATTTCAAACAGCTTGCTTTCGGCGTCATCCAACAGGTCAAATACATCGGTACTATCTTCGTACGCATCGCCAATAATTTCTCCGCTTACCCTTATCAGCTCACGCTGAATAAATTTTTGCAGGATTATACGGGAGTGGGTATCAATATTGGCAGAAGATACCACCGCATTGGTTAACCTGGATACATAGTAGGGGCCGCCTACCATTTCCAGCTCACCTTTTAGTCTTAACTCTTCCACTACGGTTAACAAATCGATGGGCAAGCTTTTTTGGGCAAGCCCCGTCATGGCACGGTAAATACGCTGGTGGGCATCCACGTAAAAGCATTCTGCTTTTAAGATTTCAATAACGGTGTCAAATGCACTTTTTTCTAGCATAATGGCACCTAAAACGGCTTCTTCCAGTTCTTTTGATTGAGGGGGCACTTTGCCAAATACCATGCTGCCCAGGTCAAGTGTAGGTTTTCTTCTTGTTTTTCGGTCTTTATTGAGGTTGGTAAGATCCATCGTTTAGTTAAAATATATGTTGAGTTAATTTTATTATATGTTCATGTTGCTGAAGCGGCTGGCAAGCAGAAATTTTATTTTCGTATTTAGCATGCGTTGCTTAAGCAAACCGTTAACAGGGCGGCTAAGGTAAATTCAAAAATCGGCTCGTTTTTCCACAGTCACTGTTACCAACTTTTTTATACTGATTTTCCACCGTCTGTCAACAGGCAAAAGTAGTTTATTCAGGTGTTATTAACAGTTTAATGCACAGTAATTATTCAATCTGTTCGGGTTCAGGTAATAATTTATTAACAAACCAAAATGCCGTATATTTTTTTTGTACACCAGCCGCATTTTTTTTCAACTTGATATTTTCGATCTGAATGTGTAAAATTTTTTCTATACCCGGTTAACCGGTACAAACCTGCATTTTATGCTTGCCGCTCAAAACTATATCTTTGCAGCCAAGCATATAAAGCAGATAAATCAATGACTATTAGTTATAACTGGTTGAGCGAATACCTGCCCGAAAAGGTGGATCCCGAAAGATTAAGTAAAATTTTAACCTCCATTGGGCTGGAGGTAGAAAGCCTTGAACCGTACGAAGAACTTAAGGGTGGCCTTAAAGGCCTGGTGGTAGGCCATGTGCTGGAATGTGGTAAACACCCCGATGCTGATAAATTAAGTATTACAAAAGTGGATATAGGTACGGGTGAGCCATTGCAAATTGTATGTGGTGCGCCCAATGTAGCCTTTGGCCAAAAAGTAATAGTAGCTACCGTTGGTGCCACTATATACCCGGTAAACGGCGATCCGCTTACGATGAAAAAGGCTAAAATTCGTGGCGTAGAAAGCTTTGGGATGATTTGCGCCGAAGATGAAATAGGCCTAAGTGATAACCATGCTGGTATTATGATATTGCCATCTGATACGCCTGCTGGCACAGCCGCCGCTGATTATTTTGGCGCCTACAACGATTTTGTATACGAAATAGGCCTTACGCCTAACCGGATGGACGCTATGAGCCATTTGGGGGTAGCCCGTGACGTGTGTGCTTACCTTAATCATCATACAAAAAAGGAAACAACCGTTCGGTCGCCGTTTAAGGGAGCTTTTAAACCCGATCACCAGGGCTTGGTGATAGATGTGAGTATCGAAAATACCATTGCTTGCCAGCGTTATGCTGGTGTAACAATACAGGGTGTAACTGTTACCAATAGCCCAAAATGGTTGCAGCAAAAATTAAAAAGTATTGGTTTGCGGCCAATCAATAATATTGTAGATATTACCAATTTTATCCTTCACGAAACCGGGCAACCCTTGCATGCCTTTGATGCTGATATGATAGAGGGTAATAAAATTGTAGTTAAAAATTTTCCGGAACAAACAGTTTTTATAACGCTGGATGAAAAAGAGCGCAAGCTGGGTGCTGATGATTTAATGATTGCCAATGCCAACGCCGGTATGTGTATAGCAGGCGTGTATGGCGGGTTACACAGCGGCGTAAAGCCTGGCACCAAAAATATTTTTTTGGAAAGTGCCTGGTTTAACCCGGTAACCATTCGCAAAACATCCTTTAAGCATGGCCTGCGTACCGATGCCGCCACCCGTTTTGAAAAAGGAGTGGATATCAGCAATACGGTTCAGGTACTAAAGCGGGCCGCACTGCTGATAAAAGAGCTGGCCGGTGGAGAAATAGCTTCAGACATCATTGATGTATATCCCGAAGTAAAACCCCGTACAGAAGTGGTATTAAAATACCATTATCTAAAAAAACTTAGTGGCAAAAATTATCATGGAGATGCTGTTAAAAACATCTTAACCGCCCTGGGCTTTGAAATACTAAAAGAAGGGCTGGATGATATTCATGTGGCGGTGCCATACAGCAAACCCGATATCAGCATACCGGCAGATATTGTAGAAGAAATAATGCGGATTGATGGATTGGACAATGTGGAAATACCGGCCGCTATAACCATTTCGCCGGCGGTGGAAACATTAGAGCGGGAGCATGCCTGTAAAGAAAAAGCAGCGGGCTGGCTAACAGGCAACGGTTTTAATGAAATATTTACCAATAGTATTACCAATGCCGCTTATTACAACGATACCGTTTTGCAAACTTCGGTAAAGATGATTAATAGCCTTAGTGCAGCCCTGAATATTATGCGTCCATCTATGATGGAAACCGGGCTTGAATCTGTGGCGTATAATTTGAACAGGAAAAACAACGACCTGCGCTTTTTTGAGTTTGGCAAAACTTATCAAACACCGGATACTAATAAATATTCCGAACAACAACACCTGGCTTTGTACATTACTGGTAAAACCGTTGCTGATGGGTGGAGAACAAAAGCACCGAGGGCAGATTTTTATTACATCAAATCAGTTGTAGAAAAAATATTTAACCTGCTGGGCCTTTCTATTACCTCCTTTTCGGCTGTTGCCAGCGATAAGCTGGATAATGCGGTAGAGGCTAAAATAAAAAATGAAGTGGTGGCTGTGCTGGGCAGTGTAAACAAAAAAGTATTGGGCAATTTTGATATTAAAACGCCGGTACTGGTAGCTGATATTAATTGGGATACATTACTAAGTCTTCAATTAAAACAAACGATTACCTACAAGGAAATACCAAAATATCCATCGGTAAACCGTGATTTGGCCATTGTAATAGACAAAGCCCTGCCCTACGAGCAGGTGCAAAAAGCTACCGCAGCAGCCCGGGTAAATAAGCTGCAATCGGTAAGTTTATTTGATGTGTTTGAAAACGACAAAATAGGCCCCGGAAAAAAATCGCTTGCCATTAGTTTTACCTTTTTGGATGAAGAAAAAACAATGACAGATAAGGATATTGATGCGATGATGAATAAAATAATTGCCGCTTACGAAAAAGAATTAAACGCCGTGATCAGAAAATAATTAAACCCATATGACGGCCATTAATAGTAGTATAAAACAGGTAAATGATAAACTTCAGCAACTGCTGAAGCAATACCTGTTACTGCAAAAAGAAAATACCCGCTTGCAGGCAGAAGTAAAACAACTACGTACGGCTAAAGAGCAGCAGCAGCAACAAGTAGATCAATTGCAACTGCAGGTGGGCTTATTAAAATCTGCTGCTGCGGCAATGTCGGATGCGGATAAAAAGGAGTTTGAAAAACGGATTAACCAATACATTCGGGATATTGATAAATGTATCGTTATGCTAAGCGAATAATTGTATGACAGAAGAATTAATACCAGTAAATATTTTAATTGGCGATAGAACCTATCGCATTAAAACACTTGCCAAGGATGAAGAGGTGATACGGCGTACCGTTAAAACCATCAACGAAAAAATTGTAGAGTTTAAAACACAATTTGCCGGCAAAGACATGCAGGATTATATTGCTATGGTAATGATTTGGTACGCCACCCAATTTGCTGCAGATAAAGACCCCATGATTGAAAACGAATTGTTGGCAGCATTAACCCGGATGGAAGAGCAGATAAATAAAGTGCTGTAAACCACCACTCCAGATAAAATAAATGAAAAGGCACTACTTGTGGAGGTAGTGCCTTTGTTGTAGCCGAGTTCGCTAACCTTGATGTTTCTGTAAAATATTGTAGCGCTTTATTCCTGTTGTTTCTTTTGTAAAGGACGATGGATAATAAAACGGACGAATCGTAAAATAAAAGAATGACGGAAGTAAGACTACTTCCGTCTTTTACCCTAATAAAACCTTAAACCAGCAAAATTTTAATCTGTTTAACAGTATAAGAACTTAACAGTGACAATACTACGGTAGGCGGCGCTTTTTAAAGTGCGGTTAACCATCGCATTCACAAAGAATTGGTTAATTTAAAAACATAAAGCACTAAAGTTTTATTCATCAAAACCGGAAGCACTTTATTGTCAATCATCTAATTACAATTACCCAATACTATGCCAAATAAAAAAAATGTGGAAAACTTGAGCCGTTGCCAACGGCTTGCCCTTTTTTTGAAAACTCAGGGCGATTGCGGCTGCAACCCCCTATTTTATTACCTTTGCCAACATTTATTAAAACAAGGCGGTTACAACTTATATGTCAGCTAAATACAGGGAATATCAACAGTTAAATTTGCCGGGCATCAGCGCTGCAATACTAGAAAAGTGGCAACAATATAATACGTTTGAAAAAAGTGTAATATTAAGAGATGGCCGTCAACCGTTTGTTTTTTACGAGGGTCCTCCAAGTGCCAATGGTATGCCTGGTATACATCATGTTATTTCCCGTACGTTAAAAGATTTGGTTTGCCGCTATAAAACCATGCAGGGTTTCCAGGTAAAGCGCAAGGGAGGTTGGGATACACACGGCTTACCGGTAGAGTTAGGGGTAGAAAAAGAATTAGGTATCACCAAAGAAGATATTGGCAAAAAAATTACCGTAGAGGAGTACAATAAAAAGTGCCGGGAAGTGGTAATGCGGTTTAAAGATAAATGGGATGATATCACAAAAAAAATGGGTTACTGGGTAGATCTTAATGAGCCTTATGTAACTTTTGAAAACAATTATATCGAATCGCTGTGGTGGTGCCTGAGTGAATTGTATAAAAAAGGCTACCTGTACGAAAGCGTAAGCATACAGCCTTATTCGCCTGCCGCCGGTACAGGCTTAAGCTCTCACGAGCTAAACCAGCCGGGTACCTATAAAGAGGTAAAAGATACTTCTGCCGTTGCCATGTTTAAGGCAATTTGTAATGCACAAAGCCAGTTTTTATTTGATGCCGTAGCCAACGAACCATTGTATTTTTTAGCATGGACTACCACCCCCTGGACACTGCCATCTAATCTTGGCCTAACTGTTGGCAGTAATATTGAGTATGTACTGGTTAAAACAATCAACCCGTACACTCACCAGCCCAATAATGTTATTTTGGCCAAAGCCCTGCTGGGTAAATATTTTAAAGCAGAAAATGAAAATACAGCGGTAGAACATTATAACAATGATGGAAAAAATATCCCCTACAGTATTGTAGCCAGTGTTAAGGGTGCACAACTGCAGGGATTACAGTACGAGCAGTTATTGCCATTTGAAGCCAATACACCTGCACTGATACAAGAGCTTACTCCGGGTGCTAACCCATTTTCCGTAATAACCGGCGATTTTGTTACTACCGAAGATGGTACCGGAATAGTACATACAGCCCCCGCCTTTGGTGCCGATGATTTTAAAGTAGGCAAAAAAAATAACCTGGGTATTTTAACATTGGTAGACAGAAGAGGCCGCTTTTTGCCAGGAGTAAAGGATGGCATATTCTTATACGGCGATGAGTACGTTAAAGAAGATTACCTGAAAGAGGAAGAAAAAGAAACGGAGTTTAAAAAGCAAAAGGCAATATTGGAAGCCAACGGTAAAATAAAAGAGCTTAAAAAATACCTAAGTGTAGATGACCGCATCGTATTAAAGTTGCAGGAAGAAGGAAAATTATTTAAAAAAGAAAAATACGAACATACCTATCCGCATTGCTGGCGCACCGATAAACCGGTATTGTATTACCCCCTCGACGCATGGTTTATTAAAACCACGGCTGTAAAAGAAAGGATGGTAGAGCTTAACAAAACAATTAACTGGAAACCCGCCGCTACTGGCACCGGCCGCTTTGGTAACTGGCTCGAAAATTTGGTAGACTGGAATTTGAGCCGAAGCCGATTTTGGGGTACTCCATTGCCGATCTGGAAAACGGAGGATGGAGAAGAACAAAAATGTATTGGTAGTATAGAGGAGTTAAATACGGAAATAAGAAATGCCGCAGCTGTGCTGGGTGGCGAAACCAATAAACATTACCTGCACGAGGGGATACTAGATCTTCACAAACCTTATGTAGATGAAATTACCCTGGTAAGTGCAACTGGCAAGCCCATGAAAAGGGTGCCCGATTTAATTGATGTATGGTTTGATAGCGGAGCAATGCCTTATGCCCAATGGCATTTTCCATTTGAAAATAAAGACACATTTAAGCAAAATTTTCCGGCCGATTTTATTGCCGAAGGGGTAGATCAAACCCGGGGATGGTTTTACACCCTGCATGCGCTTGCTGTATTATTGTTTGATTCAGTTGCGTATAAAACCGTTGTAAGCAATGGATTGGTGCTGGATAAAAACGGCAACAAAATGAGTAAGCGCCTTGGCAACGTGGTAGATCCTTTTGAAACCATTAACAGCTATGGAGCCGATGCCACTCGTTGGTATCTTATTACCAATGCCTCTCCCTGGGATAGTTTAAAATTTGATATTGAAGGTATTAAAGAGGTACAGCGCAAGTTTTTTGGTACGCTGTATAATACCTACCAATTTTTTGCACTTTATGCTAATGTAGATGGTTTTAGTTTTGCAGAAGCCCCTGTACCGGTAAAAGACCGCCCCGAAATAGACCAATGGATATTGTCTTCTCTTAACAGCCTGGTAAAAAATGTTACTCGTAGTATGGATGAATACGAGCCAACACAGGCCGGCCGTGCCATTGAAGATTTTGTGGATGAACATTTAAGCAACTGGTATGTACGCCTTTGCCGGCGCCGTTTTTGGAAAGGTGAGTACGAGCATGATAAAATTTGTGCTTATCAAACCCTTTATGAGTGCCTGGAAGTATTGTGTAAACTAATGGCCCCTGTAGCGCCATTTTTTGCAGATTGGCTGTTTAGCAATTTAAACGAGGTAACAAATCGTTTTTCGGCAGCTTCTGTTCATCACACCGATTTTCCTGTAGCAGACGAAACCATAATAAATACCGACCTTGAAAAACGCATGCAACTGGCGCAGGATGTATCATCACTGATTTTGTCGGTAAGAAAAAAAGTAAACATCAAAGTACGCCAGCCATTGCAAAAAGTGGTAATCCCTGCGATGGATACTGCAATGATGCAACGCATAAATAAGGTAGAAGACATTATTAAAGCCGAAACCAATATTAAAGAAGTTGAAATTGTTGGGGCAGAGAATAATTTTATTAAAAAGAAAGCAAAAGCTAATTTTAAAACCCTGGGTAAAAAGCTGGGTGCCAAAATGAAATGGGCTGCCGAAACAATTGCTGCCTTTGATGGCGCTACCATTAGCAAAGTGCTGGAAGGAGATTACCTGCTTAACCCCGGTGAGCCCGAACCCATATATATTACGGCAGAAGATTTGGAGGTTGCAACAGACGAAATACCCGGGTACGAAGTGGCAGCCAAAGGCAGCCTTACCGTTGCCCTGGACATCACCATTAGTGATGAACTCAAAAAAGAGGGAGACGCAAGAGAATTTGTAAATAAAATACAGTCAATCAGGAAGGAAAGTGGTTTTGCACTTACCGACAGGATAGCAGTGGAGGTGTTAGAAAATGCCGGGCTGCAAAATTCTTTGATTGTATATAAAGACTATATTTGCGCCGAAATTCTGGCAGATTCGCTTGCTTTTATGACCGTTTTGGACACCGGAACGGAAATTGATGTGAATAATGCCATTTTGAAGGTGAACGTACTTAAAAAAGAAAAATAGTATGGCAACAAAAAAGCAACCCTTAAGCAAAAAAGGCAAAGTGGCACCTAAACCGGCAGTGAAAAAAGCTGTAAAACCAGCACCTAAAAAAGCCGTTGCCGCTAAGCCGGTAAAAAAAGCAGCTCCTGCTAAAAAACCTTTACCAAAGCCCGCTGCAAAAGCTGCTAAACCAGCTCCTAAGCCGGTAAAAAAGGCTGTTAAACCTGTTGCCAAAAAAGAAGCCCCAGCCAAAAAAACCACTAAACCTGTTGCTAAACAAGTGGTTGCCAAAAAATCATCTATTAACACTAAGGCGCCAGCCCCCAAAGCAACTGTGGTGGCTAAGCCTGTAAATAAAGCTGTTAAAGCAGCACCTATCCCCATGGTCAAAAAAGAAGAACCCAAAAAAGCCGCTGCTACCACACCCAAAAAAGCGGCTGAAAAAGTGCTGGTTTCTGCAGATGTAAAAGCAAAGGATATCAAAGTGCCAGTTCCTAAGGCAGTGGTAATACCTAAAATAACTACTAAAACAGCCCGTAAATACGAGCCTGATTTTACAAAATCGGTATTGGATAAAGCGGAGGAAAAACCCTTGGGCCCCACATTGCGTTACAGCGATAATGAGCTGGTAGAGTTTAAAGAGCTGATACAGCGCAAGCTGGAAGCTGCCAAAAAAGAACTAGCTTACCTGCAGGGCTTAATAACCCGTAAAGACGAAATGGGTGGCGATGAAGGCGACAACCGCTATATGACTATGGAAGATGGCAGCCTGAGCATGGAAAGAGAACAACTGAGCCAAATGGCAAGCCGCCAAATAACCTTTATCGATCACCTGGAAAAAGCCATCATGCGTATCGAAAATAAAACGTACGGCATTTGCAGGGTTACCGGTAAACTGATCGACAAAGCCCGTTTACGTGCCGTACCGCATGCTACCCTAAGCATTGAGGCTAAAATGGGTAAAGTGAGCTAATCAAAAAATACTACAATACAACAAGGGCAACTTTTTAGTTGCCTTTTTTTATCGGCTATAAATATATTTTGCAATATTGTTGCATTTGCTATTTTTGTACCCGATTGAACTTATGTTATACATATCGCCGGTTATTTACAGCTGCTTTATTGTTGCTGTATATGTTTGTGGCTACGCCTGTTCAGGCCTGGCACCATCATGCACTTGTTCAGCAAAAAAAACCGGTAACAAATATTGCAGCACAAACGGTAGCTGCTAGTGCAGAGCCATGTGCTGTTTGCCAGCACACATATGCCGTATACATGGATGCTGCTGTTGGCTACCCTGCAGTAATTTTATCTGCTTGCCCTTTTTTGTGGGTGAATTATTTGCCCATTTTTACCTCGGTATATTTACCAATTTGTACTAATAAAGGTCCCCCGGTTATTGCCTGTATTTGCTAATTACAGCCATTTCTTTTAAATCAAGCCAGTGCATACTTGTATCTGCCAGCTTGATGTAGCTGTACAGTTTATTTAACTCACCTTAATTATTGCAAAAATGAAATACCTGTTTACTTTTTTGTTTACCTGCCTTGCTGCCGGTATGGTGCAGCCTGCTTTGGCATTGCCATCAACAACTAACTTTCCAACAATATTACGTGGTAGCTATAGCGGCGTTATTACAGATGGGGCTACCCGGCAACCCATACCCGATGTGTATATTTATTTTGCAGATATAAAAGTGGGTACCTTTTCTAAAAGTGATGGCAGCTTTTTTATAACTCAAATACCCGAAGGCAAGCACCTGGTGGAAGTATCGCATATCGGCTATATCACCCTGATAGAAACCCAGGAAATAGCAGGAGATACCAAACGTAATTTTGCTTTACAAAAAACTGCGGTAGAAAATAATGCCGTAATTGTTACAGGAGTGGGCGCTGCTACCCAACTAAAAAAATCACCATTCCAGGTGTCGGTTCAAAAAAAGGAAGATTTATTGCAGCACTCAGCCACCAACCTTATAGATGCACTTACACAACAACCCGGTGTTAGTGCACTATCTACCGGGCCGGCAATATCAAAACCCGTTATCAGGGGGCTGGGCTATAATAGAGTGCTTACCATTAACGATGGCGTACGGCAAGAGGGGCAGCAATGGGGTGATGAGCATGGAATTGAAATTGATGAAAGCAGTGTAAGTAAAGTAGAAATTCTTAAAGGGCCGGCATCATTAATGTATGGCAGCGATGCTATGGCCGGGGTGATAAATGTTATCACCAATGCTCCCATACAAAACAATACTATAAAAGCAGCTGTTTTATCCAATTATCAAACCAATAATAATACACGCCTGCTCAATGCAAGTGTAGCCGGTAATGTAAATGGGTTTAACTGGAATATATACAACAGTATGGCTGCTGCCGCAGATTATCGCAACCGGTATGATGGCCGTGTTTTTAATTCAAAATACAACCAGCATAATATGGGCGGGTATGCCGGGTACAATGGTAGTTGGGGGTATAGCCATTTACTCATCAGCAACTTTAACCTAAAAGCCGGCCTGGTAGAGGGCGATAGGGATGAAGAAGGATATTTTATAAAACCAGTGGCCGGGGGTAACGAAGTAAGGGCTGAAGCAAGCGATTTTACCAGTACTAAGCCGTTTATTCCCTACCAGCATATCCGGCATTTTAAGTTGGCAACAGATAACAGTTTTAAAATGGGCAAAAGCAGGCTATCCGTAAACGTTGGTTACCAGCAAAACCAGCGGGAGGAGTTTGGTAACCCTGATGACCTTGAAGAAAGAGAGTTGTTTTTTAATCTTAAAACCATCACCTATACCGCCAAGCTTCACCTGCCCGAAAAAAATGGATGGAAAACCTCTGCCGGGATAAATGGCATGCGGCAATCCAATACCAATAGGGGTGCAGAGCAATTAATACCAGATTATACCCAGTTTGATATAGGGGGATACCTGTATTTTCAAAAAAACTACCGGTATATAACACTAAGTGGTGGCGCCAGGTATGATACCCGTAGCCTGGATGCTGGTAATTTATTAGATGGCGAAGATGTAAAGGCACCCGGATTTAAAAAAACATTTAATAATTTTTCCGGAAGTATTGGGTTGGCTGCACAACTAACAAATAAGCTTAACCTCAAATTAAATATTGCCCGGGGCTTTAGGGCACCCGGTATGCCAGAGCTGGCATCTAACGGTGCACATGAAGGCACAACCCGTTATGAGTACGGCGATCAAAATCTTAAAAGCGAAACAAGCTTACAGTTAGATGCAGGGATTGAGCTTTCTACAGAGCATATCTCTTTTAATGTGTCTGGCTTTTACAATCACTTTAATCAATTTATTTTTTACAGAAAGCTGGAGTCGGCCTCAGGAGGCGATTCATTGGTAATACAAGATGGGGAAGAGCTTACAGCATTTACCTTTAGCCAGCAGGCAGCAGAGTTTGCAGGGGTAGAGGCATCTTTTGACATTCACCCTCATCCGCTGGACTGGCTGCATTTTGAAAACAGTTTTTCATTTACCAGCGCCAGGTTTAAAGAGGCGGTGGAGGGTAACAAGTATTTGCCTTTTATACCTGCTGCCCGTTTATCATCTGAGTTAAGATGCAGTTTTGATAAACTGGGCCGCCACCTGGCAAAATTTTATGCAAGGGTACAACTTGATAACAGCTTTAAGCAGGGCAAGGTTTTTACAGCGTACAATACAGAAACCGCCACTCCTGGATACAGTTTGCTGCATGCAGGCATTGGGGCCGATATCACTTCAGCAACTGGTAAAACCATTGTGGGCATTTATATTACCGGCAACAATCTTACCGATAAGGCCTATCAAAATCATTTAAGCAGGCTAAAATATGCAGCCCTTAACGAGGCTACTGGCCGTAATGGTGTATTTAATATGGGGCGTAATTTTAGTATCAAAGTAAATATCCCACTACAATTTTCATTAAAACACTAAAGCATACAATGTGGCCAAAAAAAGCAGCGAAAATATTTCGCTGCTTTTTTATTGAAGGCATCGCTCCCTAAATAAAATCTCACTAAATTTAATTTCATTATACGTCACCTTAAAAATACACTTATGGCACTACAAATGGTGGATGACCCACAAGACCAGCAGGATTATGACGAGAATGCAGGCGGCCCTCAACCCCGGCGGGGTGGTGCTGGTGGTGGTGGCGGAGGCATCTTTAATTTTTTACCACTGATATTGTCGTTATTCCGTGGTGGCGGAAAAGGAATGATATGGATATTGCTGTTAGCAGCAGCCGGTTATTTTTTAATGAGAAACAACTCCTGCTCATCTGCACTTACAGATACCGTTTCTCAATACAGTACCGGTGGCAAGCTTGATCCGGAGCAATTTCGTAAAGCCAGTGTGTACGAAGGCTTGGCCGATGACAATACTAAAAATCCCTTGCCAGAGAGGGTGTCGCTCAGCCGCTTTGCACCTGCCCGGCAAAACCAGGGTAAACAGGGCAGTTGTGTTGCGTGGAGCAGTGCTTATGCAGCCCGTACCATTATAGAAAGTGCCAGTACCGCACAAGACCCCAACACTGTTGCATTTAGCCCAGCCTTTTTATACAATCAAATTGGGTTGGATGGTTGCCAGGGCTCTTACCTGATAAGGGCCATGGAATTTATGACTAACAAAGGCGCAGTACCCAATACCAATTTTCCGTACGATGAAAATGATTGCAGCCGCCAACCCAACCGGGCGCTGTGGGACTTTGCTGCACAACACAAAATGCATGGATTTAACCGGCTTACCGATGATGATGGGGTAAGCTCACTTAACTTCAGGGCTATTAAAGAGCACCTTGCCAAAGATGCTCCCGTAGTAATAGGTATGATGGTAGGTGGAAGTTTTATGCAGGATATGATTGGTCAAAAAATTTGGCATCCTACCCAGCAAGATTACAGTCAAATGGGTTTTGGCGGCCACGCCATGTGTGTGGTAGGCTACGACGACCGGCTGGAAGGAGGTGCTTTTGAAATAATGAATAGCTGGGGCCCCGAATGGGGACAAAATGGAATTGCTTATGTACGTTATGGCGATTTCAGGCAATTTGTAAGAGAAGCATACGGGGTAGATCCTATGGCCAAAAGAGGTGCCGCTTTAAATGTAGATTTTGAATGCAGCGTTGGCCTTGTTAATAACGATACCAAACAATACATTCCGCTAAAGTTGGGCAAGGCCAATACCTTTAGCACTACCAGCCCAATAAAAAAAGGCACCCGTTTTAAAATGGAAATAAAAAATGCCGTGGAGTGCTATATCTATTTATTTACACCGGGTACCGATGGCAGTATGGTATTGTTTCCATACAAATCATCCCACTCGCCTTATTGTGGCATTACGGGGGTAAGGTTGTTTCCACGTAAAGAGTCTATCCGGGCAGATAGTGCAGGCAATAAAGATTTTATGGGTATTGTGGTAAGCAAGCAGCCGCTGGATTACAATGCAGTAAATACAGCCATCAGTAAAAGTACACAGCCTGGCTTTGCCGCAAAACTAAACGAAGTAGTAAGTAGCGCTGCTATTAAAAATGTGCAATACATGGCTGGGGCAGGCGGTACCGTTTACTTTAAAGCAGGTGCCGGCGATCAAAATAAAGTAGTAGCCTGTATTGTGGAAATAGACAAGCAATAGCAATGTTATAGAAGGATATATCAATAACTTTTCAGCGGGCTGAATACAATAAAATATGATGAGGCAGATTCTGTTAGTATTAGTGCTTAGTGCGGTATGGTTTATGGTACCTGCCCAAAAAAATACTGTGTATCATCCGGAGGCAGATGCCCGTGCAGGTATTGATGCGGCGTTTAAACAAGCAGCCTTGCAAAATAAATTTGTATTAATACAAGCCGGGGGCAACTGGTGCAGTTGGTGCCTTGAGTTTAACCGGGTGGCCACTACCAACTTGCAAATCGATTCTGTAATAACGAATAGCTTTGTTACTTACCATCTTAATTACAGTAAGGAAAATGAAAACCTGCCCATTTTTGAAAAATATGGATATCCGCAGCGTTTCGGCTTTCCGGTATTTATTATTTTAAACAGTAAAGGAGAGCGGCTGCATACTCAAAATAGTGAGTACCTGGAAGACGGCAATAAAAGCTATGATACGGCTAAAGTAATATCGTTTTTATTATCCTGGTCGCCGCAGGCACTGCAGCCCGGTTTATATCAATAAACAATCATGGTTATGCCAAGCATTCATCCACACGATAAGTTTTTAGCCCTGGTACAACACCCGGTAAAATTCCGGTTGTTTTTAATGGCCAAATTGCCAGCTGCATATTTTTCAGGTGTAAGGGTTAAGGCTATTACAGCGCAACAATCTGTGGTAACGGTACCTTACAAATGGTTTTCGCAAAATCCATTTAAAAGCACCTATTTTGCCTGCCTGGCAATGGCTGCAGAAATGAGTACCGGTTTATTGGCCATGATGCATACCTATCATAGCAACCCACCTGTAAGTATGCTGGTGGTGGAGCTACAAGCCAATTATTATAAAAAAGCAACCGCCAAAACATTTTTTACCTGCGAGGATGGAAGTGCCATTGCTGCCGCCATACAGCAAGCTGTAAGCAGTGGCCAGGGTGTAACCATTAAAGTAAAAGCTACCGGCACCAACCCAGGTGGAGAACCCGTGGCAGATTTTTTTATTACCTGGTCGTTTAAAGCAAAGTTGCCCACAACCAATCATTAAAATTTATTACGATGAAGATTGCCTTTCATGGTGCCGCCAGAACAGTTACCGGATCAAAGCACCTGATCACCCTGGTAAATGGAAAAAAGTACTTGTTGGATTGTGGTATGTTTCAGGGCATGGGTAAAGAAACCGATGCCATGAACCGGCATTGGGGCTTTGATCCTCAGCAAGTAGATCACCTCATTTTATCGCATGCCCATATAGATCATAGCGGGCTTATCCCTAAGCTGGTTAAAGATGGTTTTGCTGGTAAGATATTTTGTACCCCGGCCACTTATGAGCTTACGGGTGTATTGCTGGATGACTCGGCTGGTATACAAGAAAGTGATGCCAAGTACGAAAACAAACGCCGGGCACAAGAGGGCTTGCCCTATCTTACCCCTTTATATACTTCGGAAGATGCTGCTGCTGCCATGGCATTGTTTGAAACGGTGGAGTATGGCAACTGGCAAACCATTGATGATGATGTATCAGTAATGTTTACCGATGCCGGTCATATTATTGGTAGTGCTGCTGTACACTTGCGTATTAAAGAAAATAATGCTGTAAGGCAATTAACCTTTAGTGGAGATGTAGGGCGCTACAGGGATGTGATTTTAAAATCGCCACAAGCGTTTCCGCAGGCAGATTTTATTTTAATTGAATCAACCTATGGCAATAGCCTGCATGATATTAACCATACCACACCAGAAGCGCTGTTGCACTGGATAGATAAAGCCTGTTTGCAAAAAAAAGGCAAACTCATTATTCCTGCTTTTAGTGTAGGCCGTACCCAGGAAATATTATTTGCCCTTAACCAGCTGGAGCTGGAAAGGCGGTTGCCCGAGCTGGATTATTATGTAGACTCTCCTTTAAGTGTGGATGCCACCAATATTGTAAAGCGGTTTCCGCAATATTTTAATAAAACCATCCAGCGCATTTTAGAAAGCGATAGCGACCCCTTTGGCTTTAAGGGGCTAAAGTTTGTAAAAACAGTAGACGAATCAAAAATGCTCAATTTTAAAAATGGCCCGATGGTTATTATTTCTGCCAGTGGTATGGCCGATGCTGGCAGGGTTAAACACCATATCAGTAATAATATTGAAAGTAGCCGCAATACCATTTTGTTTTCGGGCTATTGTGAGCCTCACTCTTTGGGCGGCAAGCTGATGGCTGGCAGAAAAGAAGTAAAAATATTTGGTGTAGTACATGAGGTAAATGCCGAGATAGCAGCCATCCGTAGCATGAGTGCACATGGCGATTATGAAGACCTGAGCCAGTTTTTAGCCTGCCAGGATCCGCAAAAAGTAAAGCGTCTTTTTTTGGTACATGGCGAGTACGAGGTGCAGCATGCTTTTAGAGAACGACTACTGCGAAAAGGATTTGATGATGTAGAAATACCCGAGCTACATTCGGAACTTGGGTTGGGGTAAAATAAAAAAGCCTTTCTGTATCGAAAGGCTTTTTTGTACCACGTACGGGATTCGAACCCGTGATTCCTCCGTGAAAGGGAGGCGTCTTAACCCCTTGACCAACGCGGCATATCCGTTAAAGGACGGCAAAGATAGTACCCGGAGATTTTTCAGCCAAATTTTTTAATAAAATAGGCCATTTTTTTTACCGCAGCAGGTCTGGCCTACGTTCTTCAGTTCGTTTAAGCGCCTGTTCGTGGCGCCATTGCTCAATTTTAGCGTGATTGCCACTTAATAAAATATCAGGCACCTTCCAACCACGGTACTCCACCGGCCGGGTATATACAGGGGCAGAAAGCAGGTCGTCCTGGAAGGAGTCGGTAAGAGCCGAGGTTTCGTCGTTTAATACCCCGGGTATCAGGCGGCCAACGGCATCCACTATAATAGCAGCAGCTAGTTCCCCACCACTAAGCACATAATCGCCAATAGAAATTTCACGGGTAATAAAATGGTCTCTCACCCGCTGGTCTATCCCCTTATAATGGCCACATATAAGTAGCAAATTATTTTTAAGCGATAATTGGTTAGCTGTTTTTTGATCAAAGGTTTTACCATCGGGTGTTAAAAAAATCACCTCATCGTACAGGGTTTTTTGTTGTAAAGCTTCAATGGCATTTACCAATGGTTCAATCATCAGCACCATGCCGGCACCACCGCCAAACTGGTAATCGTCTACCTGAGCACGGGCGTAATTGGTATGGTCTCTAAGGTTAATTACATTTACTTCCAGCAAGTTTTTTTCCCGGGCCCTTTTCATGATAGAATGGGCAAAGGGGCTTTCCAGCAAGCCGGGCACTACCGAGATGATATCAATCTTCATAACACAAACTTAATTAACAAAACCTTTGGCTGTGAGGTATTATTAATTTTGATTTTACCGGCTAATTTGAACAGGTAAATTAATACTATGAAGATAATTTTTTACTCCTGTTGCTCATTCTTATTGTTATCCTGCTCACCTTACCAAATACACCTTGGTACCGAAAACAAAAAATCTATTACAGATATACCCTTGCGGCCCCATCATAATAAAGTAGATTTATTTTTTGGAAACGAATTGCCCTTACAGCCTTATTACAAAGTGCAAATGGTAGATGCCGAGTTGCCTGCCAATGCCAGCTACGATGCGTTGTTAAAACAGTTGATACAAAATGCCCAGGCTATGGGTGTGGATGGCCTGATGATTGAAAACCGAATACAAACTACCCACTACAGTGATGTACAAGACAGGATAGATGTAAAAGATACCAGCTACTATCTTAATAGGCAAGTGGCCAGCTCATACCAACAATTGTCGGCTATTGGTATCCGTTATTTATCCACCATTAATTATTTAGATACCATTGTAAAGCAGGTTGTAATAACGGAGTTTAACAATGGTCAACCAGTAACCTGGCAGTTAAATTTTGATTTTTATGGTAACCTGTTGGCCAATGCAGATACGGCTGCCTTACGCTTTTATAGCCATGCAATAGAGCCCTTTGATGTAGTAAAACATTTTAAAGGTACTGTGGCCAATTGGGCATACAGTTATGATGTAAATAATAAAATACAGGCTTACCAATTAGTAAAGGGCGAAGAGGTAATGGTAAAAGCAAGGCTGGATATGCTTAGTACCCCCACGCAACAAGTGGTACAATATGTATGTAAGGATGTGGCTGCAGGCAGGATAAAATATACGCTGGAATGTTATTTTGATTATAATGGCAATCTGGTAGAAAAACAATTGTACCACAAAAAAAAATTGTTGTGGAAAGAGCAGCCAACCTATAGCCAGCAAAAACCAACAGGCTATGTACGCTATGCTTATGAAGGATTGAAGCATACAAAATTGTTGGAGGCTAAATACGATTTTTATCAGCATTCAGATTTGCCAGCACCTTTGCCTGTTAAATAAGCAGGCTGGTATAGCTAATCGTTAGTGGCCCATAAATTCGTCCAAATCTCTTTTTTCTTTTTTAGTGGGCCGCCCTACTTTGCTCAATCTTTTGCCGGTATTAAAAGCTGCTGCCTGGTACTGTATGCGGTTAATTTCCTCAGCGGGGGTAATATCTGTATAATGCTTGATGGCTTCGCTGTATTGTACCCTATTGTGCAACAGGGCTGTTACTTTTATTACCCATCTTTTAGCCTCGGTTTTTACCTCGTATTCATCCCCCACCGCAACTGTTCTGGATGCTTTTACTGCATCAGCATTCATTTTTACTTTGCCTTTATCGCAGGCATCACCCGCCTGGCTTCTTGTTTTAAACAGGCGTATGGCCCACAGGTATTTGTCAATACGCAGCTTTTCTTTTTCCATTGGGTAAAAATAAAAAAAGCAGGGAAACTCTTCCCTGCTTTTAT
>JBDKJT010000230.1:0-9194 GCA_039796475.1 Bacteroidota bacterium
TTAAAATGTGCCTGCATGGTTTTGCTGTAATCTGCAATGGCAAGCTCAGGCACTTCAATTTCTGGGTGCCACCATTTTTCCCACTCAAAACTATAATAGCCTTTGTAATGGTTGTTGGCTAAAATATCTACTGCATCCAATATGGGTACTTGGCCTTTGCCCACAAAAACATAATTGAGTTTGCCAGCTGCCATCCGGGCATCTTTAATATGCGTATGAAATATGTATTTCTTTAAACGGTTATATGCATGCAGGGGTGGCTCTTTTGTTATCGACCACATATTGCAAATATCCCAAACCAACCCGGCATGCGGATGGTTGGCTGCTTGCATGATGGCTTCAATATCGGCTGTCCATACCGCATCGCCGTGTGTTTCCATCAACACTTTTACAGGAGTATTGGCGGCATATACCGCCAGCTCCTGCAAACCCTTTGCAATGGTATCTATTGCTGCCGCTTTACTTACCTGGTTAGAAAAATTATTTGGAAAAACCCTTACATAGGGGCAGTTGATTGAAGCAGCAAGGTCGATAAATTTCTTGCCTTCATCAAGCTGTTTGTTTCTTTCTGAGGCTTCCGTAAAATGCAGGGTGCAGGATGAGCCAAGGTTTACAATAGCTAAGCCATTCTCTTTTAACAATTGTAGGGTATCCCGCCGGCTTTGGATGGTTTTAAATGGGGCGCTTTGTGTAATATCCAACTGGCGAAGCAGCCCTCTTAATTCGATGCCTTTGTAACCATTTTGCCTGGCAAAACTGATAATTTTTTCAAAGGGCCAATCGGGGCAACCCAGGGTTGAAAAAGATAACTGCGGCTTGTATTTTGCCGGGCTGTTACCCAATATACTGTTGGCATACAGCATGGCAGAAGCGGCTATAAAACTGCGGCGGGTAAATTGATGCATTCAACAAATAATTTGATGGTAATTTATACAATTTAAGCTTGCGGCTTTTTAAATATTTTTAAATGCTGCCGGCTGGTGAATGGCCAAATAAAAAGCCCGGTAAAAACCGGGCTCGGAAATGTCTAAATTACTTTTGAAAAACCAGTAGTGGCAATGCAAATTGCAAGCCATCAAACTATATATAACGATCTTGTACTTTAACAAGCATAGCGGGTAAAAAAATCAACAAACTAATTACCATCTTTGCAAACCAAGTAATTTTTTACCCAATTCATTTAATTCGGCGGTAGCATATTTTGTTTGCTCCCAATTTCGGGGATCGCCGGGAAAAGCGTAGCCTTCAGGCGCTTTGCGTTGCTGCCAGGAGGTGATGCGCCATTGCTTTAATGCTTCATTATCTTCTTCAGCGGGCATCATCGATATGTATTGGGCAATACGTACTTTATTATTGCTTCGGTTGGGCCTGATACCATGTGGTTGCAGGCTGTTAAATATAAGCAGGTCGCCAGCATTCATTTTTACTTTTACTAATTCAAACCCTGTGGTGTCGGGCTTGTAATGATCCCTGTCTTCGGGCTGCGTAAGCTTCCAGGTATCATAGGTTCTAAACAACTCGGGTATGCATTGAAAGCCGCCCATATTTTCATCATCCTGGTCGGCCAGTGCCAATACGCCCTGCACATTTACGGGTTTGGTTTCAGGATCATAATCCCAGTGAATAAAACCTTTATATTCAAAATCAGGGGTGATCGGAAAATTTAAATTTGCCCTGTCTATCGTAACCCAAAGTTTGTGAGTACCCCAAATATCCACAAAGGCATCATACACCCGTTGTGTCATTCGGTTGTTCCACAAATGCTGGTGGTTGTATACTTCTACCATGCCTGTATTGGTTAGCTCTTTCATTTTCATTTCAGCCCTTGGCGGTGCATACCATGTGCCGGGGTCGCTGGCATCTTTTTCTTCAAACTCCCATAAAAAATCTGCCGTGGCTTTTGCCTGGTGTACGGGTACCGCATTTTTTATTACAATGTAGCCATTGGTAACCCAAAAATCCCAATCGGCTTCGCTCAACACCCTTAGTGGCTGCCCGTTACTTCGATTGTTTAATTGAGTAGTACTGCTTTTTGCGGTAGAGGGGTTACCCGGAATATCCTGGTGGGCATTGGCAGGTGCCATGGTAGCAGCCATCGTTTGTTGTTGCATGGTAATGTATTTATTGGTTGATGAAAGCGTTGGAAAATATTTTGCAGGGCTGGCCGCTTTTAAGGCAAAAGCCCGTGCTGGTTTGATGGGTACATTTTTTTGCCGGAGCCAAAAATGGGGTTGAAGCAATTACAGGCTTTGTGTGCTGCAAAGGCTGCTGGTTTTTTATAAAAAGTTGTTTCATACAGCAATTGTTGATATAACAAAAATAGATAGCTGCACTAGCCTGCTCTACTACTTTTTGAGCCAATATTTGTGCTGTATTGATATTTTTTGTGAAATTTAGTAGCTAAAACATAAACAGGGAACAAATGAAGGTATTGAGAGAAGCTATACAACCCGATGCAGACAGCTCTTTTAAAATTTTGCTTACCCCTCGGTTAAACGACCTCTTTTACTGGCATTTTCATCCTGAGTACGAGATTGTATATGTAGAAGCTGGTAGTGGCACCCGGCATATTGGGGATCATATTGCTGCATATAAAAATAGCGACCTTGCATTAATAGGCCCCAATATCCCCCACCTAAATTTTGATTATGGTGTAAAGGCCGTGGTAGAAACAGTGGTGGTACAAATGAAAGAGCATTTTTTAGGAGCTGATTTTTTTGCACTGCCCGAAATTGCAGCCATCAATCAATTGTTTGAAAAAGCCCGGAGCGGCTTAGTGTTTTATGGCGAAACAAAAAATCTTGCAGGACAAAAATTAAAAACACTTACCAGCCTCTCTCATTTTGATCAGTTGCTTACATTACTGCAAGTATTTCAATTGCTGGCCAACAGCACAGAATATATACAGTTGCAGGAGCGCCCGCTGGCAAAAGCATCGGCGCTAAAAGAACAGCAGCGTATGCAGCAGGTAATGCATTATGTAGAGCTGCATTACCACCAACAGGTAGATGTAAATAAAGTGGCTGCCATGGTACATTTATCAACCGCCGCATTTTGCCGTTACTTTAAAAAAAATACCCGGTTTACATTTACCGATTTTGTAAACCAATACCGCATTAACCAGGCTAAAAAAATACTGATGCAGCAACAACAAGTAACAGCCGCATGCTTTGAATGTGGATTTGAAAACCTATCGCACTTTAATAAAACGTTTAAAAAAATTACAGGCGAAAATCCCACTGCGTTTAAAAAACGACAGGCCTCATTTTATTAAATCAATGGGTGCCGGTATCATATTGTATTTTTAAAATATTGTTTTCGCCGGGTACAGTTTCGAGCATGTACGACCGGCGTTTTTTGCCATCAATAATTTCCAGTACGGCCGTATTGGGCGGTATGGTTCCCAGGTTTTCGCCCATAAACACAATATCATTACTGCCGGGCTGCAGTGTAACCACTATAAACTGCGGATTTTTTTTTACCCTTAGTTTTTGTTGTACCCATTGGTTGTTTACTTGAATAGAGATGCTGTCTCCATCCTCCACCGCATCATCCCACACGGCCAATGTAAGTTGCCGGGAGTTGGTTAATAAACTGCCCACCAGTTTTTCATTAGCGGCCAATGCTGTTTTTAACCCGGGTGTATAATCTTTTATACTTGTTTCTTTTTGCCTGTCTGCAGCATATACCACACGGGCTGCAATAAATACTGCTGCACTATCGCTATTAGTATCCAGGTTAAAAAGTATTTTTTTTTCGCCAAACTCAAACCGTGTTTTTGTTTTATTGGGCAGGCCAGCGGCAAAATTTTCTGCAAAAAGGGCTACAATATTTAACCCGGTATCCAGCAATACTTCATCGCTAAAACCTTTTTTACCGGGCATTACTTTATCCAGTACAATACGGCCATTTATGGCAAGGGTAGCCACATCATTTTTACCCGGGCTGGTAAGCAGTACAGCTGCATCCCTTACAGGAACTGTTATTGTATCCAGCAATCCAAAATATCCAGGAGAAGTAGCCGGATCTAACATTCGGTCTGTGTAGCTATTATTCCATGGGTTGGCATTTATTTTTACAAATTGCACGGGTGCTTTTTGTAAAAAACTAAACAATTGCAGGGCCGATCGTTTATTAACCGGGTTAAGCCGGCTGGTATCGGGCAGGTGTACTTTATTATACAGCTCTTGTATCCGGTTAAGCGTAAGTGTGGCATTACCTTTTATATCCCGGCTAATATCCATCCACCCATTCAGGTAAAAAGTAGCGGCACCCATACTGTAGGGTATTTCGCTTAAGGCAAATTTATTTCGGCTAATAGCCAGCTCACGGCTGCTTTTTTTTACCAGCAACAATAAGTAAACTGCTTGCAGGCTATCGCATTTTATAGATAGTTGAGCGGGGTATAAAATACTTTTTTCTGATTGGCCAATTTGCAGGTTTAATTGCACTTCGTTTGTAGCCGGTGTAGCTGGTACAATTAATTGCCATGTACCGGTAAAGGCATCTGCCTGCGCAAAACAATTGCTGATGGTTGGTAGCAACCATAAGCATAACAATATAGTTTTAATAGCAGGCTTCATTATAATACAGCAAATATAACAGATATGGCGGGCTCTGCTAAAATGCATACGGATGTTCGTTATCTTCGGCAACGATTGAACAAGCTACTACATACCGCATTTTATATATCCGGCAGTACCAACAATCATTGGCTGGTACAACAGTTGATGCAATACCGCCTTTGCCCTGCAATGCAGCTGGCAAAAGGTAAATCCATTGCTGTGTTTAATACAACCCGGCTAAACTTTTTTATAAAAGAAGAGCTACAGCATGACAGTACGTTTTTTAGTACCGATAAAAACGATCGTATTGCCAGCAGCAGCAATGGTGAGCAAAGGCTGGCATTGCTGCAATACCTGCTTGCACAGCAACCTGCCTGTATTATAATAGACGGGGTATTTGACAGCCTGGATACAACCGTAAAACAAAAAGTTAGCAAACTAGTACAAGACATTGCAGCATATACATTGCTGGTACAAATAATTAGCAGAAAAGAAGACTGCCTGCCGATGATACAAGAAGTATACAGTATGGTTGGCAATACAGTGGCTGCGCCACAAACTTACCTGCAGTTTACCACTGCAACTGCACCGGTAAACGTTGGCACCCGTGGCAATATACCTGCTCCGCCAGGCCAACAGGGTATTTTTAACAATCCGTTGATACAGCTTACAGACGTTTCGGTGAGTTTTGGTGAAAGAAAAATTTTAAACAACATCAACTGGACTATTAACAAAGGAGAATGCTGGCAATTAAAAGGCCCAAATGGCTCAGGTAAAACCACGCTGCTGGCCTTAATTACAGGCGATAACGTAAAAGGATATGGCCAAAACCTGCTGCTATTTGGCCGAAAAAAAGGAAGTGGCGAAACGGTGTGGGATATTAAACAGCATATTGGATATTTTGCCTCATACATGCTGCAGCAATTTGAAACAACCAATACAGCCCGGCAAATGATTGCAGGAGGCTTTTTTGACTCGATAGGGCTATACAGTATACCCGGCGATAAGCAATGGCAATTGGCTAATCAATGGATGGTAACATTGGGGCTGGCAGATAAAAGCAATACTCCTTTTTTATCATTAACTGCTGCTGAACAACGCCTGGTATTACTGGCCCGTGCAATGGTAAAACACCCGCCTTTGCTGATACTGGATGAGCCTACTACCGGGCTGGATGATACCGGGGCAAAATTGTTTACCTCACTTGTAAATGATATTGCTGCACAAACCAGTACGGCTATTATTTATGTATCGCACCGGCAAGAGGCGGAGCTAAATCCTTCGTATATATTAGAGCTGGTACCCGGTGCAGATGGATCGGCAGGATATGTACGCAGCAATATTAAAAACGCCGGCTAAAATATTACCAGCATTTACTAAGGCTGTAATCCGGCATAGTACAACTACTGTTTTAATTACTATTAAAAGCTACAAGGTATTTTTAACCACGCCTCCATCTACCATAAATGTTTGCCCTGTTACAAAACCACTTTGGATGCTCAACAGCCATAGTGCAATACCGGCAAGATCTTGCGGCTGCCCCAGCCTGCCAACCGGAATTTGATGTACAGCATTTGTTTTTACTGCTTCAAAAGACATACCGGTTTGATTAACTTTTTTTTGATACAACCGATTGATGGCCGGTGTATCGTGGCTGCCCGGGCCAATAATATTTAGGGTAACCCCACTATGGGCAATCTCCTGGCTGAGTGTTTTAACCATGCCCACCACTGCCAGTCTTAGGGAGGTGCTTAATACCAAATTTTCGATGGGTTGCTTTACACTGGAGCTTTCGATAAATACGATACGTCCATAGCGATGCTGTTGCATGAGCGGTATACATTTTTGTACTATGTCTACCTTCCAGCGAAGCAATTGCTGGTAGGCATCATCCCAATCTGCTAAGGATGTTTCCATCACTGTTTTTGCTGGAGGGCCACCAGCGTTTACCAGCATGCCATGTAATTGCTTTGAGCCAACCAGTTGTATCAATTTTTCAATGCTGCCTGCTGCCGTAATATCTGCAGCCAATGTTTGCACTTGTGGCAGGTTATTATAACAATCATTTAATTGTGCGGCACCACGGGCTACCGCAATTACTTGTGCGCCCTCGGCCAGCAAAGCCTGTGCAATGGCTTTGCCAAAGCCTGATGTGGCACCGCAAACGATAAATAATTGGTTGTGTAAATGCAAATCCATTGATGCGGTTATTTAATGATGCAATCGTAATAATGTTTATTAAAACAACACTGCAGTTGTATGCTTATGCTGGTTTAAAATTTATACCCAAAAGAAATACCAGCATAGTATGGTATAAAACCATTGTTATTAAAAACAGGTGTAATACCGGCCCTGAATAAAAAACCACCATTTTTGGGTTGTAACCGGTAGCCAAAATAAAGGTGGCCAAAAGTGGTGCTAAAGTTGCCATCGTTATCGGAGTAATAATCATCTGACATGGATACAATTGTTATACCTCCACCAAACTCAAAATAATTTTTTTGATCTTTTCCCAACAAATAATTGAGGCCCACCGGAACAAATAGAGCGCTGGTACCATCAATATTAAAACCACCAACTCCGGCTCTAAAACCAAAACCATCTTCTTTTTTCTGCAGGCGCATATCGTAGTTGATAGATGCCAGGCCAGGCCCGCCCAACTCTACATAAACCGATTTAGCAGCTGTTTGGGCAAAAGTAAATACCGGCATCATTAGTAAAGCAAGTACAAAGGCACAAAGTATTTTTTTTATCATAACAATTAGTTTTACAATCGAAAATAAATAAGATTAACATGTTGAGCTTAAGTTTTGCCGATTGTTAACAAATCAGTCCCTTATTCTTGGGTCTACTGCGGCATACAAAATATCTGCAAGCATATTAATAACGATAAACATGGTGGCACTTACCAATACGGCACCCATCACCACCGGGTAATCTAGTTTCTCCAGTGCATCTACGGTAATTTTGCCAATCCCTTTCCAACCAAAAATATATTCAACAAAAAAAGCGCCGGCAAGCAACTCGGCAAACCAGCCGGTAATGGCTGTAATTACCGGGTTTAAGGCATTTTGCAGTGCATGCCGCCATACAATCCTGCTGTTACTGAGGCCTTTGGCATAAGCCGTACGGATATAATCCTGGTTGAGTACATCCAGCATCGTACTGCGTGTTAGCTGTGTTATAATAGCCAGGGGCCTGATGCCCAAGGTAAGTGCAGGCAGTATTAAATTTTTTAGTGTCAGGTATTTTTGCCCGGTAACCTCATCAATATCAAACCAACTACCGGTTAGGTGCAGCCCAGTATAATCATGCAATACCACACCAAAAAAATAGGCTATAATGATGGCCATAAAAAACGAAGGTGCCGAAATACCCGTAATGCTGGCAAACACAGCACCCGTATCCATCCAGGTGTTTTTTTTAACGGCTGCCAGCACTCCTAATGCAATACCGGCGATGGTGGCAAACAACATTGCCGCTACCGCTAATAGTAAGGTGCCGGGCAAGGCTTCGGCCAGCATAGCACCCACATTTTTTTTGGTTTGATAACTGTTGCGCAGGTATGGCAACTTAATACCCACACAGGTATGGCTACCCACAAAAAAACCTTTTAGTTGTTTATTTTTTATATCATCCCGACTGTGGATGGCAATAGGCGACACATCATTGAGGTAGCGTACAAATTGTTTCCATTTGGGTTGATCGAGGTATAAATCTTTACGAATATTTTCCAGCGTTTTTTTATCACCCGTTTGGCCCACCATCATTTTTGCCGGATCGCCAAAACCCTGAAACATGGTAAATACCAATGCTACTACCCCCAGCAGCACCAGTAAGGCGTATAATATTTTTTTTAAAAACTGCTTCAAGTATCAGGTGGTTTATACAAGGGTAAAAATAAGTATGTTTAAACGAAGCGATGGCAAAACAATGCTGAGATAAGCTGTTTTAATTATGAATAAAGATTAGTACATTGCAATAACAATAAATTAACCCTTAACCTAACAACCAATCACTTGAAAAAGCTACTACCAGTACAAACCGTATGGTATAAATCGGCCCAGCCCAAAACGGTTATCCTCCAACGATTGAGAGACAATATTGAAAAAGAAAAATCCATTTCATTTTTTCAAGGCACTACCGGGTATGAGCGGCCCTATACCGGCTACCTAAGCGGCAACAGTTTTAACATTAAAAGAGTGATTAGTTACCGTAACGCTTTTTTGCCACAGGTAAAAGGAATAATTAAAGAGGATATTAGTGGCACCACCATTATTGTTTCCATCAAGCCACACCGTACGGTATTGATGTTTATGGGCATATGGATGGGTATTGCCATCTTTATAAGCATGGTGGCCACATATGCCATATTTTTTCACCAATTTCACCCGTTGCTGCTTACGCCCTATGCAATGCTACTGATGGGTATCAGTATTTTTTATACAGGGTTTATGCCCGAATGCAACAATACCAAAAACAATTTAAAAGATATTTTGAGGGCAGAAATTATTGAGCAGCGGTAATAGCCACTTCATCTAAATCTGCCCAACTATACTTGTTTTGTACAACAGGCCCCTTCATTTCAAACAAAGTTGGATTGGCCCTTGCCGCCGTTTTAATAGCAGT
>JBDKJT010000231.1:0-36805 GCA_039796475.1 Bacteroidota bacterium
AAAATACCTGCATGCTAAACGGTATCAGCCAACTGCCAAAAGGCGTATACATGATTCAAGTAATACAAAACGGGCAGGTAATAAAAAGCCAGCAATTATTAAAACAGTAATCAGCAAAAAAACTACCCATGAAAAAAGTGCTATTGATTACCGTATTTACTATCGCCGGCAGTAAGGCACTACATAGCCAGCCGTTTACCAATAACCTGCTTGGCACCACCACGGTGAGCAGGCTGGTAGATATACAACTGCAAGCCACCTGCCTGCAGGGCACTGCAAACATCAGCTGGAAACCTGCCAAAACGATGGTATCGGTTAGCCGCTATGAGCTGCAAAAAAGTAGCGACGGTATTACCTACAGCTATGTAACTGCACTACCCGCCACAGCCGCCATCAATCATCAATTTGCATATACAGATAAATATCTTTTTGAAACATGGAATATGTACCGGGTAAAAATTGTAGACCACCAGGGCAATTATATTTACACCGCCCCGGCTATATTTAATCGTACACAGGCTGCAAAAAATATATCCATCTTATCTGCCATTGCCCATACCGAGTTATTGCTGTGGCTGCCAGCCAATAGCACTGCAGTGCAGGCCACTATTAAGGATGCTGCCGGCAGGCCGGTGATGCACATTAACCAATTTAACCAAACCACTCATGTAACCCGTATTAATGTAGCAACCATTAAAGCAGGCATATACAGCCTGTGTGTGCAAACCAATACAGGACAAAGCCCACCGCTAAAATTTGCAAAAAAATAAACCAACTGCTTATCAAATACATCAACCTTGCGCTACCATTCGCAAGGTTTTTTTATAAGTGGCTGTACAGATGCAATACATTTGAAAAAAATTACAGCACATGATAAGCAACCATGAAATTGATTACAAAATTTACGGGGAAGAGATGCAGTATGTAGAAATAGAACTGGACCCCAATGAAACAGCCATTGCAGAAAGCGGCGCTTTTATGATGATGGACAACGGTATTGAAATGCAAACCATTTTTGGCGATGGCAGCCAGCAACAAACAGGTGGCTTGCTGGGCAAACTGCTAAACGCCGGTAAGCGTTTACTGGTTGGCGAAAGTTTGTTTATGACGGCTTTTACCAATATTGGCCAGGGCAAAAAAAAGGTAAGCTTTGCATCGCCCTATACAGGTAAAATTATTGTGTTTGATCTTGCCTTGCTTGGTGGCAAAATTGTAGCACAAAAAGATGCATTTTTATGTGCCGCCAAAGGGGTAAGTATTGGTATTGAACTACAGCGCAGGCTGGGTACAGGTATTTTTGGGGGCGAAGGTTTTATTATGCAAAAAATTGAAGGAGATGGATTAGCCTTTGCACATGCCGGTGGATTTGTTACAGAAAAAACTTTGCAACCGGGCGAAGTATTAAAAATTGATACAGGCTGCGTGGTAGCCTATACTGCAGGTATTGATTTTGATATTGAAATGGTAAGGGGTATTAAAAACTGGATGTTTGGTGGCGAAGGATTGTTTTTAGCTACCCTGCGTGGGCCAGGAAAAGTGTGGATACAAAGCCTTCCAATAAGCAGGCTGGCCGGCCGCATCATGCAATATGGCAGCTTTGGCGGCCGTAAAGAAGAGGGCAGTATTTTAGGTGGCTTGGGCAACCTGCTAGATGGCAGGGAATAACTTTTTTATTTAACTACACAAAAGCCGGCATTGCAATGCCGGCTTTTGTGTTAATATCATTTTTTATCAAGGCCTTGCCTGCCAGTTCCAGCTAAGGTTGTTAATACCTGCTGACGGGGCAGCGGCATAATTAATATAAATATTTGTATTGTCTGCCGTAATATACCGGATGCCGGATGCAGCTGCACTGGTAGCCACTGCTGTAAAATAAACTGGCGCAACTCCTAAGCCATGTGGTATACTATAAAACAGCGATGCTCCATTGGATGATATGGTATACGATCCTGTTACCAGTGAGGCAGAACCACCCGCTGTACCCAGGGTTACCCATTGGCTACCATTATACCCTTTAAATGCTGCAGCCGCACTATCAAAACTAATTTGGCCCTTTTGTGGTGCAGTTACACTACCTACGCTTGCCACTTTGGGTATTATTAATCCGGTGTTATTTAATGTAGCTACAATATTGGTGCTGCCCCGTTCGCCATACACAAAATAAAACTGGTTTTGCGTTGAGGGTAGCCTAAACCTAAAATCGCCATCCGGCGTGCCGTTAAATCTTTCTACCGATAACTCTCCGTACACCACATTACCACCTTTGTGCTCGTTGTTACGGGCTGTAGCCCTTACGCCCCCAATATCCTGGTCGTTACCTACCCATAATACAGCGCCCCATCCATCGCCTTTTCCTTCTACATCTTTATAAAAATCATTGCGATGTATGGACCACTCACCCACCCAACATTCTACCACCCCATTAAATTCTATGGCAAATCCATATTGGTATGGTAAAATCATAAAATCCCTTAAAGTACTGGTATTGCCTACACCACTTGATACATTATTGGGATGGCGGATACGAAAAACGGGTAAATGATTGGCAAATGCCATAGCCCATGCCGTTGGGGTAGTGGTATAGGCAGATACACTATCATCTTCACCATCATACACACTTTTAACGCTGCGGCTTAGTGAGATGTACGATAAATTATCTCCCGCTGCTTGTACTATAAGAGAGCTATCTACACGGGCTACCCCATTTACCCTTAAGGCCGAACTACCATCCGCTTGGGTGGTATTTATTAATAGTGGTACACTAGACGTAACTGTACCAGCTGCATTTACGGCAAAGTTTTTTCTTCCATTGCTATAAAACATCCAGGAGGCAGGGTTGGCGGCATAAAAACTGGTAGATACAGATTGGCCGGTGTTTTTATTTACCGGTTTTATAAGTGCACCACCCTCTTCGCCGCCTGCCGGAAAAAATTCAATTTCATTTTGCCCTGCAGCGATACCCACTTTTATTTCGGTATCGGCACCTCCGGTGGGCTCGGGTATTACAGTTGTATCTGCATGCAATACCGGGCTATAATTTGGCAAACCATTATTACCAAAAATTTCACAGCATACGAGTAAGGCTACCAGTAATACTGGTATTTTTTTTAAATAGGACTGGTTCATTTTTTTTAACCTCGGTTGGTTTTTACCATTCAGCAGTTGCCACAAAGTATAGCTGTACCATTATTATGTACACAGCTATCCGGTTACTTAAGGGTTAGTTTTAAATGGGGCTAAGCAATGCAGTTATATATTTTAATGCTACCTCAGTACAGGCTAAGCAGTTTTTACCGATACGGCCACATACTGTGGAGTGATGTAACTTTCAAAAACACCCAGTGTTAGCCTGTTAAGCAACCTTGCCCGGCAGGGTACCAGGTTGATATTGGCATAAATGCGGCTTTGTTGCAGCTGGCTATTTTCTACCAATTGCCGCATATCGTTTTTGCAAAAAAAACGCACATGTGTTTTATCAAAAGTGCCCTTGCTGCTGTAGGCAAAAGAGCGTTTTACAAACAATTGCCAAAACACACTAAAATGGCTAAAATTTGGTACGCTTACGATTAACAAACCACCCTTTACCAAGTAGCCGGATAATTTACTAACCACCTCCCAGGGGTTGTACAAATGCTCCAGTACATCGCCACAAATAACAGCGTCAAAATACCCAACTGGCAAATCAATATCCGAATGTTCTATATCGGCAATAATCATTTTGTCGATAGCAGGGTGTTGCTGGTTTGATCCGGGTAAATCAAATAATTCTACCCCTACTACTTCTGCAGCAATGCCATCTTGTTTTATTTTTACCAGCGTATCGCCGCCGCCAGCACCAATTTCAAGCACTTTTAATGGCTTTCCGGCGGGCAGCAGTTTTACCAGGTCGGTTCTTACACTGGTATAATATGATATTTTTTTTTCTTTATATAGCGTCATAAAAACTTTACAATTCCATCTACATTTATTTAGTTAAAAAAGGCTAAAAAATTAGCAGCGTTTGATTGTAAACTGTACTGCTGTATTATTTTTTGCCGGCCTGCTTTACCAAAAGATTTTCTGAGTGCAGCATCCTGCATTAATTTTTCAATAGCATTGTACCACTCATTATCGTCGTTACATAAAAAGCCGTTTACGCCATCTTCTACAATAAGGGCATTTACCCCTACAGGGGTAGATACGGCTGGTATTTCCAGTGCTAAATACTGGATAAGTTTAAACCCACATTTGCCTTCGCTCCACTCATCTTTGGTAAGCGGCATCAAGCCAATATTGCAAGTGGCTAGTTCGGCTACTTCATTCTGTTCTGTCCACTCCACATACTGCAGGTTACTCAGCTCAAAATCGGGCCGTTGGTTGCATATGATTTTTACATTAAAATCGTATTGCTGCTGCAGGCGGCGCAATACGGGCAATATTTGCTCAAAATATTTAAGGGTAGAAAAGCTGCCCGTCCAGCCAATGGTAACTTTGTCTACATCATGATTGGCCAGTATATTATGGCGGTTATCTGTATCTACACAAGTAGGATTATACTGCACCTGTGTAGCATACTTGCGGGCATAATTGCATAAGTATTGGTTGCCACAGCTTACCCTGTAAGCCCAGCTACATATTTTTTTTACCTTATTTACATTTTTAAAACCCCGGGCCATGCTGTTGTGTTCGGATATATGTTCCATCCAAATGGCATCGTCAAAATCGTAGATCAACTTTTTTTTAAATACCCGGCTGTATAGCCACTCAAAAATCGGGGGACCCAGCGGGGCGGCTTCTCGTTGCAAAAAGATAAAATCGTAGCGATGTATGGTAAACAGTAATAAAATACGGCGGCTATAGCCTTTTAATACTTCCCATACTTTTGATAAGAAAAAACCCTGCTTATGGATAATATGATACCCCCGTTGTTGCAAAAAAGAGTGAGTGGTAATGCTAAAGCCATTGCTTTCTAATAGTGGCTTATATAGTTCGAAGCGGAACCTTTGCCCGGGAGAGACTTTTTCAGGATACTGAGCAACAAACAGGATCTGCTTCTTTTTAACTTCCATTAATTATACCTGTGTTAAAGGGCTTTCATCCTTGCCGCTATTGTTTTTATCAATAAAGGTTGATTGATGAGGTCTTTAAAAAATTTAACAGCTTTAGCCTCTAAAATTTAAAAATAAAAGCAAATGTAAAGTAAATTAGTTTTTTGGTAAAGATTATCTGCCTTGCCACTACCAGGGCAGGGCGATGGCTTACCGATTTTATCATTAATTTTTACTTATGTTACGATTGATATTTATTACAGCTTGTACCATTATCAGCATTACAAACGCTGCCAGCCAAACCCTTAACGTAAAAAATTTTGGCGCCCGGGGCGATGGCAAAACAGACGATACCCGTAGTATACAACAAGCCATTGACGCTGCACCTGCCCACCAGGCTACTACCATCTATTTTCCCAAGGGCACTTATATACTGGCAGGATACATCACTACTGCTAATTATCTAGAAAACTATTTTTTAAAGCTACACTCCAATATTCATTTTAAGGGAGAGGGTGCTAACTCGGTAATAAAATTGGGCAATCATTTGTTTAGCAGTAAACAAACCCAGGCCAATGGCCACCTGTTTTACGGTATTGGTATTAACAATGTAAGCTTTACCAATTTGCAAATAGACCTGAATGGGCCTAATAACCTGGTACCCGAAGGTGTAATAAAAAACAACTGTGCCGTATTTATTAATCATGGTCGTGATATCCGTTTTACAAACAATACTGTAAAAAATGCTGCTGGCCGAAACATGCTGATTATACTGGGTACGGGCAGCAATATTGTAATTGATAAAAACAATTTTTTAAATGGCGGGCACAATGCAGGCGGGCCAGCTGAAAATATTTACCAGGCCGATTTTTCGTTTGTGTATTGCGAGTGGGATAGCGCCCGGGTAACCAATAACCAGATAAAGCAAACCAACCTGGAGCAGGCCTTAAACTCCATCACCGGCGGTATTGAGTTGCATGGCAGCCACAGCATAGCAGCCAACAACACTATTACAGGCTGCAGCCCTGGCATATATGTTAGCAGCAGCTGGCATGCCATGGAAAATACCGTGGTAGAAAATAACCAGTTTATCAATTGCCCACGTGGTATATCTTTTTGGGTGATACAACCTATGAATAATATTAGAATAAAAAACAACCAGGTTACCCTCACCCATTTTAGAAAATGGAAAAACTATACCAGCCACGGTATAGAAATGCCCAATGGCAATACCACTGTTTTTGATGGTAAACATGCCAATGGCGCACTGATTAGCAACCTGGAAATTACGGGTAACAGTTTTGTAGCGCCACCCAATAGCCCCGACAGAACTGCCGGCATGGTACTACACTCGTTAAATAATGCACTTATTAGCAATAACAGCTTTAGTGGGATGAATTTTGGCGGGGTAATTATACAGGGCAGCAAATGGGGCTCATCGGGCATTACCATTACCAAAAACAAATTTGCCGGTTTTACTACCAACTATGATGTGGTGTCGCCGGCAGGATATGTAGTGGTTTTTGACAGCTATGTACTCACCGATAAAACTGCGCCGGGTATTAAAAATATTGTGGTTACCAATAATGATTTTTTGGGCCAGGTAAAGCCAACAGATACAGCTGTGGATAAAGATGCTAAAAAGGGCCGGTTTACAGGTGCTTTTATTGCGTTACCGGCGGCTATGCACCAGCAGGTAAAATTTAGTGACAACCGCTTTAGCCAACCTGCCGAGCTGGTGGAATATGTAAAAACAGGGCAGTAAATTATATTTGTTTAGCCCGGTGTTTTAGCAGCAATTTAAATCCTGCAATTACCTGCCCTGCATCTGCCGGCCGGCCTTTTAGTAAGGCAAAAATTATCCGGCTAACAGGTTCAATAAAAAATGTAGCGGCCCATACCAGCAGGTATTCTCCTTTGCTAAAATGTTTTTGGGCATACAGCAGGCGGCTGTTTAAATTAAGGGATAGCCTAAAGGCCTTTACGGCTTGTGTAGTGCCCTCGCCAGCGTGTACTGCTTTAATGCTATTATTATAAAATGTTTTACCACCAGCATCTGCCAGCCTTTTTGAAAAATCAAGCTCTTCGTAATACACAAAAAAGCGTTCATCAAAGTAGCCGTATTGTTTAAATATCTCCAGCCGCATAAACATAAAGGCACCCATTACCTGGTTAACAAAACGGCTGCTATCGTGTTTCCAATCCGTCATTACGGTAGCCGGGGTAAACAAGCGTGGGGCAATCTTTGACAAGCCCGCTGCATCATAAAAGATCCTAAGCGGTGTAGGAAAACGAGAGCAGGATGCTGCAGTTGTTCCATCATCTTGTACCAGCCTACAGCCCAATATATCTGTACCTGTATGCTGCTGCAGGTAAGTAATACAAGCAGGCAGCGTATCATCAAACAATAAAGTATCTGGGTTAAGCAGCAATACAAAAGCTGCTGTGCATAATTTAAAGCCCTGGTTGCAGGCTTTGGCAAAGCCATTGTTTTGCTGGTTTACCTGCACCAATATTTTGGGGTGGGCAACCAGGCTGCTGCAAGATGTATCGGCCGAGTTATTATCAATGATAATAATTCGATTCACCCTATCAATTGCACTGCTGTTTGTAATTGAGTTAATACATTGCTGCAGGTATGCTCCGCTGTTCCAGTTTACAATTACTATGTCTACCATTTTTTTGCAATAAAATATTTATTGGCATACAATAATAGCTCAGTAAAAAATACCAGCTGCAACCAAAAAGAAAATAGTGTAAGATATAAATCGCTAAAAAAACTAAGGAATAATGGAAACAGCAAAAAGGTGTAATAAAAAACACTTCTTTTACTTTTAACGGTGGCAGCAATATGGTACAACCAAGTATGCACTGCACCATATAATGCCAGCATCAGCCAGGCAAATAGTTTACCAAAATCGGCAATATAGGGGCTGTAGTAGGTATATACATTGGTGGCATAAGGCACAAATACAAACTCGTGTTTAAGATCAACAATGGGGCGCTGCGGCATTAGTTTTAATTGCATGGCCGCTTTAATAAAAAACCTAAATGTATTATCGCCGCCGGCATACTCTCTTATTGGTGTGGCAGTTTCAATATCCAGCGCATTTAAGCCGCTTACCAGGTATACGCCCAATGCTTCGGAAGCAGAGCGGATATTGTCTTTAACGGTTTCATCCGTGTTACCTCCCTTACCATAAATAATACCCACCAGCATAAATAACAACCCAAAAAGTACCAGTGAGGTAACAGAGCGCCTGATGCTAAACCGTGGGTTGGTAAGAAAACTAATACCAAGGTATACAGACAGTATCATAAAAAAATACGTACGCCCTGTAGAAAAAACAGCATAGGTGGCCACCAATAAAAAGGTAAGTAACAATAAGCCTGCATTAAGCCAGCTTCGTTTATTAAAATAAGCCAGCAGGTTAAAGGCAAATACTACATAGGCCAGCGGCATCAGGTACTTTAGCGGACCTATATCTGCATCGCCATAGCTTAGCTCGTACCGCAGCCCCATAAAAAAATCTTCGGCCTGCGATGCCAAAAATATTTGAAAAGCAGCCCTTATGTATAAAGGCAAACCCAGTAGTATAATCAATACACTGGCAATTCTAAAAAGCTGGCTGGTTTGCAAGCCTGTTGTAGGATGATTGGATGCTTGCTGTAAAACAGGCTTACTATTTAAATATTGCTGTACCAAAAACGAACCGGCAGAAAAAAAAATAGTACCCGTTAAAAAAATAATATAGGTGGATGGCCTGAGCGGCTCCAGCTGGTTTAACAAAGTAAACTTGCAAATAAAATGAAGCAAGATGATAACAAACCATACCAATGAAAACAGTACGGCAGGCTGTGCTACTTTTTTACCCAATGCCTGGTACGAAAACAGGAGCACAAAAAAGTGCAACATGATAAAAGCAACATCGGTTAATATGGTAATGCTTTGTGTCAAATAAATCTTATTTAGTTCCCCTGCTGCTTTGATGTAAAAAAGTACCGAAACCGGTGAAAGGAAACAAATAACAGGTATACCAATGCTGATAGTGCAAAACCGGCCGGGTACAATATTGGGCTGCTGTTGTTGCCTGCAATTACATACAACAGCAGTTGAAATACAAAAGCCAGTGCCACCATTACCAGCAGGGTAACACTCATAAACTTAAGCTCATATCTCTTTTGAATTACAATAGCCATTTGCCAGGTAAATGTACCCGCTATCACCAATAACCCCATCCATTTGTACTCGCCTGTTTTGGGCACATGTATAAGTGAAAATAAAATATCGGCACCAAACCACCAATACGCTGCCCCGGCTACCAGCATTGCGGCTAACTCTACCAACAGGATACGTGCCAGCAATTTTTTTATATCTCTTTTTTTCCCCAGCTCATAAGCAGTGGTAAGCAATGGAAATAAAGAGGTGGTGATGGGTGAAATTAACACGGTAATACTACGGCTTAAAAAATCAAACACTGCCTGGTAGTTGCCCTGCACATAAGCACCATGGGCACGCAGTAAAAAAAACTTATCTATCAAGGATAACAGGTATGCAAATACAAACCATAAAGATAATGGCCCGCCATATCGCATAAATTCTTTCCAAAGGCTTTTACTACTGGTGGGCTCACTACCGCTTGCTGCCATTGAGGGATTAGCTTTTGCAAAAAATAGTTGTTGCGATTGTTTGCGCAGGTACAGGTAAGATAATAGATATGATATAATGATGGCACTAAACAGTGCATACATATAGTATACCGGTGTAGCCAACAGCAGTAGCAGGGCCAACCCCAGGTAACTAACTGTTCGTATAATTTCTGAATAGATATTTTTACCCGATAAAAATACTGATTGGCTTACCGCCAGCATGCTAAACTGTAAAGAGGTAACCAGCAAGGCAAGTGCAAATAATAGTGCCAGCAGGGCATCTTGCCGTATGTACCATACCGCCAGCAAGGTGGGCACAAAAAACAACAGTTGTGTAGCCAGCGAAATAGATACGGCCCCTTTTATAAATGCTTTTTTATTATTACTGGCAGGGTAAAAACGAATGATGCTTTGGGTAATCCACCCGGTAAGCGTAGCCGTTAGCAACAGTACCGAATTAAAACTCACCGAAAAAAGCCCATACCCCTCTGCACCCAGTATGCGTTTAAACAATGGGATAGAGGCAGCATTAATTATAACTGGTATAATAATACTGACGAGGTAATTAACATAGTCTTTTTTAAACCTGGAAAAAATATCCATCTGTAAGTACTGGGTAAAAACTTAAATCAATAACAACCTTTGTATAAAGGAGGCGGCAATTACCTGTTTTTACCCGCCTGCCATAGCTGCCACATTCCTAACAACACCATCAACAGCAAGGATGATACTACTGCAAACAGCAGGGCTGTTTTTGCTTTGCCGGGCTTTATCTTTTTCATTGGATAATCGGCATGATCTATAATTTGCAGTAACGGGATTTTTTTTAAGTACTGGTAGCGGGCCATTTCCAGTGTTTTAAACATTTCTTTATAAGCCTCGCCATATGCCTGCATATTGTATTGCTGCTTTAGTATAGCTGATTGAGCAGAAGCAAAAGCAGGGTTTACATTGGCGTCCTGGCTGCTCGCCTTTGTATCGATACTGCTGCCTACATTTGTTTTAAGCGACGATACCCGCTGCTCTAAAATCTCTAATGTTTCCCGGTCTTTTTTACTGGTAATTTCTGTATAAAAATTGCTGGTGGCCTCTACCAGCCTGTCGGTAAATACTTTTGAAAATTTTTCGTCCATACTTAGTATGCGTACCTCGTAAATACTAAGTTTTTTATCGGGCCTGGAGGCAGCAATAAATTGCTTTTGAAAACCAAGGTATACATTGTACAGGATACTATCCTGCAGGTAGCTTAGCGATTTTTTGGTAACCCCCGGAGGAAACTTCACTTGCTGCAGCCGCGGTATTTTACTGTAGGCCTTTGTTAGGTTTGCTTTATCTAAATAAAAACTAATAAGGGTGGTGGGTTTACCATCAAAGGTATCTGTGGAGAGCAATACACTTTCCACCATACGGCGGCTTTTCATGATCTCCAAAATATTATCGCCATCAAACATACTTTGGCCACCGCCAAAGCCAAAACCAAATTGTGCTGCCAGGTTCATAGCGCCGGATAAAGATCCATCATTGGCACCGGCATCCAGCGAAAAAGTAAGCCTGCTTTCGTACTCGGGTTTTACCGACATGGCATAAAAAAAACCTGCCACACCTGCCAGCAAACCCACTATGCCAAAAAGCCACCATTTTTTTAAGGCCAGCTTTAGCAAGGGTATACTATCCAGGCTAAAACGCTGGTTATTTGTTGCTGATATGGATGCATCTTCTATCATTGCAGCGCCCTTGTTTACTTAGTTTTTTAAATTGATGATAACATTGGCCACAATGGCTAAAGAAGAGAGTATTACCGACCATTCTGCCAGCGATACCCCATCTTTATTCTTCTCCGATTTTTGTGGCACAAATACTTCTGACCGGGGCACTACCTGTGGATAGCTTTTAAAAAATAAAAAGTGTTTTACTTTTTTGGCTTTACCATCTGGGTAAATAACCAGGGTGCCGCCCTTACGTGCCTGATCGGTATAGCTGCCACTTTTTTGAATATAATATTTTAAGCTGGCCCCTTTTTCAAATGGGATAATGGTAGGAAAATATACCTCGCCACTTACTTTTACCAGGTTGGTATTTTGCTCAATGGTAAGTATATCCCCATCTTCCAGCAGCATATTTTCGGGGCTTTTTTTATTTTCCAGTGCAGCATTCAGGTTAATGCTTATTTTATCATACTCTTTATAAATTTCATTCCTGATTCTGTCAGAAGTATTTAAGCTATCCGCCTTAATATTTAGCAGTTTTGAAAATACTTTTTCCCTGTCATCCACTACCTGGCTACGTTTAGACAGGCGCTTTATCACCAGGGCTGTAGTATCTGCATTTGCCCTGAACCAGCCTGCCCTTTCGAGTATATCACTTATTTTATCGCCACTCATTTTTAGCGTATAACGGCCGGGGTTGGTAACCATCCCTTCTACCAATACGGTACGTTGTTTGGCATACTCAGGTTTTTGCCGCACATTAATTACGTCAAAGGGCTTTAGTATTACATCAGGGCCATTCATTGCATCAGCAAGGTTTACCGTAATGATTTCGGTTTGCTGGTGATCTAGTTGTTTAAGGTTTACATTGTCTATACGGCGGGCAATTTCTATATTACGTAAGTCGCCCGATTCGGTAACACCGCCTGCAGTAAGCAACATATCTTTTAATGTAATGTTATCGGCCCACTTATACCTGCCGGGTTTATTTACCTGCCCATCAATATTTATACTTACTTCATTTTCTAAATCAAAGATGGAGTATACCGTAATGCTATCGTATTTTTTAAGTGCCAGTTGGGTTTGGTCGTTTAACACAGAGTCTACATTAAACGATAATTGGGCGGGGGTGCCATTGTTATTTAACCGGCTTATGGTAGCCCGGTTGCTGTAGGCATCTTGTTTTACACCACCTGCTTTTAGTAACAAATCTTTTAACTGCATATTATTGGTAAGCTCATACTCACCGGGGCGTATAACGGCACCTTTTATCACCAGCTTATTGGCAAACCTGTCCAGCAATTTACCTACCACAAACGAGTCGCTGGGCATGGGATTGTAAGTGCTATATTTTTCTTTGGTAAGATCGGTGATTTTTTTTTCGCTGTCGGTAAGCTGGTATACCGTTACGGCTGTTTTATAAGCATCATCCGCAAAGCCACCACAAAAACCCAATACATCTGCAAAAGATTCGGCGGGCATCACTTCATATTTTCCCTGGTGTTTTACATGGCCATTTAAAATTACCCGGGTATGGTAATAAGGTATACGCACTACATCGCCTTCCTGCAACAGTATATTATCTGTTTGATCGCCTTTTAGCAAAAAGGCATACAGGTCTATCTTTTGTTTTACCTGGTTGCCCCTTATCAACTCTATACTGCGGTAGCTACCCATATCAGATGGGCCACCACATAAATACAACAGGTTAAAAACGGTGGTAAGTGAGGAGATGGTGTAAGTGCCGGGCTTTTTTGCCTCGCCAATAACGGTTACCCGTATGCTGCGTATTTTGCCCAAAGTTATTTGTACCCTTGTTTGGCCACTGCGGATGGCTTTATAGATGGTGGATGATAATTTGTTTTTTATTTTGGTAGAGGCCTGCTCAATACTAAGCCCATTTACAAAGATGGGGCCTACCTGAGGGATGTAAATATTGCCTTCTTCGTTTACGGTAAGGTTATAGGTTTTTTCGCTATAGCCAAATACATTTACCAGCAGTTCATCATCTGGCCCTAAAATGTAACCCATTGGGGTGGCAATACGCAGGTTGGGCTCAAACACCAGGCTGTTTTCAGCAAATAAATCGGCGCCAAAAATCGTTAAGTCAGATTTGTTTTTTTGCATGGGCACGGCTGCATCTTTTGCAGAAAATCTGTCTGCCGGTTGGTTATTTTTACCTTCGGTACCTGGTGCATTGGAGGCCGGTGCAGCCGATTTTTCGGAAAAAATTAATTCTACCCGGCTGCTAAGCTTGTTTAATTCTGCTTCGGGCAATCCTTTTTCGAGCAGCAAGCGATAAATATTTTGCTCGGATAAGCCACTTTCTGCAGCCTTTAACCAATAGGCTTTTATTTCGCTATCTGGCACTTCATCAATATTAACAGCAGCAAGATTTTGAACCGATAACGACCTGTTTTGGCTAAATGCCTGAAGTGAAAATACCCCTAAGAATATTACAATAAAAAAAACTCTCATCTTACAGTTCATAACAAATTATCAGATACGCCCCTGCCAAGGTGGTTGGTGATTGAATACAATTGTGTGTTTACGGGTAAATGTTGGCGATAATAGGAATTTGATGCAAAATAAGGGAAAAAAAACAAACCTTGCCACTTTGGCGCAGGGCTATAAAGCAGTTAAAACATGTACCACAACCCAAGGCTGGTTTTAAATAGCAGCTTGCTTATAACCAGTAGCAGCCCGGGTAACAATACTATATAAAAATACCGTGTACCCTTTTTGTTTATTAGCTTCGCTAGGCAATTACTTTTGTAATAAAGCCCTTATCTATGTTCAATATCCAAACAATACAGCAGCAGCATTTTGAAGTATGGAAACTAACCGACCTAACCACCGGATCGTTTGCCAGTATAATACCCGCTTGTGGTGCAATTTTGCATCAATTTGGCATTGTACAAAACAACCTGCCAATAAACCTGGTAGATAATTATCAAAACCAGCAACAGTTTAACGAGCAGGTAGCACAGTTGGGATTTAAAAGTTGCAAACTATCGCCTTTTGCCTGCAGGATAAATAAAGCCATTTACCAGTTTGAAGGGCAAAGCTACCGGGCCGATAAGTTTTTGCTGGGGGATAATGCCCTGCATGGCCTGCTGTACGATGCCCGCTTTGAGGTACTGCAGCACCAGGCCAACGAGCAGGGGGCTACCCTTACTTTACGGCACCAGTACCGGGCTGCTTTACCGGGCTACCCATTTAATTTTGATTGCGTGGTTACCTACCTGTTGCAACCCAATAACCAGTTGCTTATTACCACAACCATTACCAACCAGCATACCGGCAATATACCCGTGCAAGATGGTTGGCATCCTTATTTTAGTTTTGGCAAACCAGTTGATGAATTGGTACTAACGCTTAAAAGCAGCCAGCAAGTAGTATTTAACGAGCAAATTATACCTACGGGAAAAATGCAGCCGTTTAATGATTTTTATACTGGTAAACTTTTAGGGGCTACTAAATTTGATGATTGTTTTGTGCTAGATATGGCTGCAGGGGCACCCCTTTGCTCCATTGCAGATAATGAGGCTGGTATAGCCATAGACATACAACCCGGCAGTGCATACCCCTACCTGCAGTTGTACACCCCACCCCACCGGATGAGTATTGCGGTAGAAAACTTAAGTGCTCCACCTGATTGTTTTAACAATGGTATTCATCTGCTGGTACTAGCCCCCGGCGAGCAGGCAAGTTTTAGCACCCAATTTGGCATCCGGTTGCTATAATATATTTATACCCGGATGTAGATTTTCTTTTTATCGAGTATATAAGCCAATGCCCACATCAATGCTATAAAACAGATGGCGTAAATGAGCGACCCAATCCTGGGGTCGGATGGAAAGATGGGTTTGCAAAGATGGATATACCACCAATCGAAGGGGTCAACAAAATTTGTTTTGCCGGCAGCATCTGCACCTTGTGGTATGCGTATTAAGCCAGCCAGCCTTGGCAATACGCCGCTCATTACAAATATGAATAAGGCATTTTTGCCGAATACATCAAAAAAGCGGCTCCAGGCTCCCCGGCTATTTTTAAATTCTATCAACCATATAAGCAAGCTAAGTACCAGCAAGGCAAGGCCGCTGGTGTAAATGGTAAAGCTGCTTGTCCATATTTTTTTATTGATGGGGAAAACCATATCCCAGCAAAAGCCTGCAAACACCAGCACACAGCCTGCTGCAAATAAGCCATTAAGCATTTCGGGTGTTTTGCCTTTTTGAAGTATATAGTTACCGGCAAAATATCCAAACATCACTTCGGCTATGGCAGCAAAAGTGCTCATTAAGCCTTCGGGGTCAAAGGCAACGCCTTCGCCATGATACATATGTCCATCGCCAAAAAGGCCCATGTCTATACGAGTACCAAACCAACCGGCCAGGCTGTATGGGTCGGCAGGGTTGCCCGCCACGCACATAAACCAATATGCCAGTAGCAAAAAAGCTGCCGCTACAAAGCCGCACCTTACTTTAAAAAAATGAAGCAGCACCGCTGCAAAAAAATAACAAAGTGCTATACGCTGCAGCACTCCCATAATCCTCAGTTTTGCAAAGGCCTTACCTGCCAGTGTGCCCTCCTCATTATACCCTACAAACGGAAACCAGTTAAGCAATAAGCCTATTAAAAAAATAAGTGCTGTACGCTTAATAATTTTTGACCAAAAATTTTGCTGCTGCTCCAGCCGGGGTAATACAAAGGCCATGGCGTTGCCAACGGCAAATAAAAAAAAGGGAAACACCAGGTCGGTAGGGGTGCAGCCATGCCAGGCAGCATGCTCCAGTGGTGGAAAAATATGCTCCCAGGTGCCGGGATTGTTTACCAATATCATTAAGGCAACAGTGGCCCCCCTAAATACATCCAGGGAGTAAAAGCGCTGGTTCATGCAAGCAATTTTATGTTGAGTTGGTAAGATAATTAAATCTTCTCACTCAACTCCAGCCAGCGCATTTCTTTATGGTCAATCTGTTCTATCAACTGGCCTATACGGGCAGCGGCTTTTTGCAGTTCATCAAAAGCCAGGTTACCCGTTGCCAAGGATGCTTCTAAAGTTTCTTTTTCTTTTTGTAGCTGGGGCAATTCTTTTTCCAGGGCTTCAAACTCAAATTTTTCTTTAAAAGTTAATTTGGCATTAGTGGGCGGGGTAGCACTTTTTTCCTGGCGGGGTGCCGGCTCCTCTTTACTTTGTATCAGCGAGCCGGTAAGTGTATTATTTTTTAATTGCTCCCGGTATTGGGTGTAGTTGCCCGGAAAATCTCTAATCACACCTTCGCCTTCAAAAGCAAACAGGTGATCTACCAGCCTGTCCATAAAATACCTGTCGTGGCTTACGATAAGTATGCAGCCGGGATAATCTAATAAAAACTCTTCCAGCGTACGCAGTGTTTGCAAATCCAGGTCGTTGGTAGGCTCATCCAGTATTAAAAAGTTAGGATTAACAAATAACACACTTAGCAAATGCAGCCTTCGTTTTTCGCCGCCACTTAGCTTACTTAAAGGCGTGTACTGCTGCTCGGCAGTAAAGCCAAATTTTTCCATAAACTGGCTGGCGCTTATTTTAGTGCCATCGGCCAGCGGAAAAAACTCTGCAAAATCTTTTACATATTCAATAGCTCTTTTATCTTCTTTATACTGAAGGCCCTCCTGGTTAAAGTTGCCAAACACCACTGTTTCGCCATGGTTTATTTTTCCACTATCGGGTGGCTCTTGCAGCAGGGCAATTTTTAAAAAAGTTGATTTACCGGCGCCATTTTTACCTACAATGCCAATGCGTTCGCCCCTTTTAAAAGTATAATCAAAGCCTTTAATGAGCACTTTATCGCCGTAGCTTTTGTACACTTTTTTCATCTCCAGCACCTTGCCACCCAGCCGGGTCATTTTTACTTGTAGGCTTACCTCTGCTTCTTCTTTTTTCTGGCTTACCCTTTCTTCAATTTCTGCAAAAGCATCCTGCCGTGATTTTGATTTGGTGGTACGTGCCTTTGGTTGTTTACGCATCCACTCCAGCTCTTTTCTAAATATGTTTTTATCTTTTTGCAGCTCGCTTGCCTGCACCTCTTGCCGCAGGCTTTTTTGCTCTAAAAAATAATCGTAGTTGCCCCGGTATTCAAATACCTTGCCTTCATCTATTTCAATAATCTCATTACATACTGCATCTAAAAAATAACGATCGTGTGTTACCAGCAGCAGCGTAATTTTTTGAGCGCTTAAAAAATCTTCCAGCCATTCAATCATACCTACATCCAGGTGGTTGGTGGGCTCATCTAATATCAGCAGGCATTTGCCCTCATGTATCTGGGCTTCTATAAGGGCTTGTGCCAGGGCTACCCGTTTACGCTGGCCACCGCTTAGGTTTTTAACCGGCTCGTTTAAGTGGTGCAGGTTTAGCTTACCCAAAATTTGCTGTAGTTCGTTTTCAAAATTCCAGGCATTGTATTCATCCAGTTTGCCCATTAACTCGGTCAGGTGATCTACATCATCGGTACCAGCCTCTATAAACATTTCGTATTCTTTTACGGCCTTTACCACGGGGTTATCCAACCGTAAAATATTATCCCAAATGCTTTTATTTTCGTCAAAGGGTGTTTCTTGCTGCAGCATAATCACTTTTACCTCTTTGCGTACCCATATTGTGCCAGTATCGGGCGTATCCAGCCCGGCAATAATTTTTAATAAAGTTGATTTACCACTGCCATTGCGTGCCACCAATGCAATTTTATCGCCTTCTTCTATGTGAAAACTAATGTCTTTAAAGAGGGTTCGGATGCCAAATGATTTACTAATATTTTCTATTGAAGCGTAATGCATGGCGCAAAGGTAACGGAGTTATGATAAGTGAAGGCTTGTGGTTAAAAATACCACGGCAATACACTGCCTGTACTTACCCAAAGGCAGGTTTACTAATTACAAACAGGCTGCTGTTATTGATAAATTCTTACATAATCTATTTGCATAGATGCGCCCGTTACTGCAGGGTCTACAGCGCCGGCAAAATTACCGCCCATGGCAATATTGAGAATTAAAAAGAAGTTGTGATTAAAAGGGATAGCAGGTGTATTGGCTATGTAATGCACCATATCTCCATCTACATAAATTTTTATAAATGCAGCATCCCACTCTACCGAATATACATGAAAGGCCGTGGTGGCATCTGCAATTCGTTTAGAGTTTCCATTGGCATTACCGCCCGACCTGCCGGGGTAATGCAGGGTGGCGTAAATATTATTTAAATCACGCCCAAGATGTTCCATAATATCAATTTCGCCACAAGCGGGCCAGCCTACCGTACCAATATCGCTGCCTAACATCCAGATAGCGGGCCAGGTGCCTACGCCCTCTGGCAGTTTGGCCTTTACTTCTACCCTGCCATATTTAAAATCAAATTTGTCTTTGGTAAGCATCCTGGCAGAAGTGTAATTAAATCCTCCAAAAGGCTCTTTAATTAAGTTGATTTTTAAAAACCCACCGGCTACCGCAGCATTTTCAATACGGTTGGTATAATATTCCAACTCGTTATTACCCCAACCATTGTTATTGCCCATATCGTAGCCCCATTTGGTGGCATCGGGTGCACCATCGGTATTAAATTCATCGGCCCATACCAGTTTTAAAACATAGGTAACGGTAACGGTAATTGTTTTTGTAGTAGTTAAGCCAGAAGTGCTTTTGGCTGTAACGGTAACTGTGTAAGAGTTGGTGCCACCAAGGGTATAAACAGTTTCTGCCACGCCATTGGCAGAGGTTAGCGAATTGCCATTGCCAAAATTGTACACATAGCTAACGGCACCGTCGGCCGTACTGGTAAACGACACTTTTCCACTACCATCGGTACTGGGTACGGCATTTACTACCAGGTTGGCAGGTGCAGTATCTGCAGGTTTGCTCTCAGATTTTTTGCAACTTTGTATAGATACTCCAGCTACTATAAGCAATAGAGTAAGCATTTTTTTATACAGCAAGGTGTTTTAATTTCTGGTAAATCTATTTGATAAAACCTGAAAATAAAATTTATGTATAAAATTTATTTGTAAAGCAGCTTTAATTGTTGAACGATATTAGCGTTGCTCCAGCAGGCAAAAGCTATAAGGCTCCAGTACCAGGTGCTCATTGTCAAACCCAACAGTGTAGGTATTATCAGCAAAATAATCGTACAGTTCATTGGGTGCAGGGCCATGCTGCTTAAAAGCAGCCCAGCTGAGGTAGGCAGCCTGGCTGCTAAAGTTAAATACGCAATACAGTTTAGTATCGTCTAGTGTACGCAGATAGCCCGCTACATGAATATTGTAGGGTGCCAGCCAGGTAATATTTTTAAGATCGGCCACTACGGGCAGTTGCTTGCGGATGGCAATTAATTTTTGCGTGCCTGTAAAAATGCGATGCTCCAGCGTGCCAGCCTCCTCTATTCGTTTATTTTTTTCCCAATCTATTACGGGGCGGTGCATCCAGCGGTTATCATAGCTTTTGCCCGGGTCGGCCAGGTAAGTGTAATCGTTGGTATAACCCAGCTCATCACCATAAAACAGCATAGGTACGCCACCAATAAAAAAGCTGTGTGCCTGCATCAGCAGTATTTTTCGTACCGCCATTTCTACCTGGTAATCATTGCCATCTTTTAACGAGCTCTCCAGGCCGCACAACGATGCCAACGATCCGCTGATACGGGCATCCTGTGTTTTGGGGTTTACTGAAAAAAGGGCTCCGGTAGCCGACGAGCCGGGTGCCACGCCAGCATAATAATCCTTTATATACCGCCGATGTTCATAAGGGCTAAAGCCGGCATGCTGTATCATATAATCATCGTAGCCCAGGCCAATATCATCATGGCAGCGGGTATAGGTTATCCAGGTAGTGCCATAAGGTTTTTGTAATATTTCGTGTTGTGCTGCCAGCATAACCTTAGTGCTGCCGGTGGCCAAAGCATCCCATTGCAAGGCCATATGGGTAGCGTTATAAGCAAAATCACACTCTTTGGCGGTATACAGGCCTTTGCCAAAATACTTCATAATTTCTTTGGGTGCTACAATGGCTTCACCCAATAAGGCCATGCCGGGTGCGGCCACTTGCACACATTGCTTTATCAACCGCAGCAGCGTATGTGCTTGTGGTAAATTTTGGCAAGTGGTGCCCAATTGTTTCCATATAAAAGCCGGTGCATCTATCCGCAAAATATCTACACCCAGGTTGGCATAAAACAATACATTGTCTATCATATCTACCAGCACAGCCGGGTTGGTATAATTTAAATCCCACTGGTAATGATGAAATACCGTCATCACCCATTTTTGGCAGGCTTCGTTCCAGGTAAAATTACCGGGTGAGCTTTCGGGAAATATTTCGGGCATGGTAGCATCAAACTCATTGGGCAACTGGCGATTGGCATACATGTAAAAATAATCCTGGTATTGCTGGTCGCCACTTTTGGCTTTTTCGGCCCACTCATGTTTATGGCTGGTATGGTTAAGCACAATATCCAGCATCAGGTACATGTTTTGTTGCCGCATTTGTTGTTGCAGCGCTTTTAAATCGTCCAGGTCACCAAATCGTTCATCAACTTTTCTAAAATGGCTTACCGCATAGCCGCCATCGCTTTCGCCTTCGGGGCTTTGCATCACGGGCATCAGGTGTAAAAAGTTAACCCCCAATTTTTTAAAATAATCCAGTTTGGCCGGCATGTTTTGCAAGTGTCCGCAAAAACGGTCTACATACAAACTCATACCGGTAATTTCGTTGCTCAAAAACCAGTTTCCTTTAATTTCTTTTTCCTGGTCCAGTGCCCTTAACGCTGCCGGGCGTGCCAGGTAAGCATCGGCAATGGTATTAATTAGTTTGGTAAACAACTCATTTGCCAGCGGATGCTCCTGGTAAAGTTGGCTGTATAAATAATGGATAGCCGCCGTGTTGGCAACAAACCGGGTATAAAATAAATTATGCTTGCCTGCAATATCTACTTTCTTTTTTTGCAAGCAAGTATTTATCAGCTGATGTAATTGCGGGTTATACACGTGTAAATACTTCTTTTAAAAATTTATAATAACACACTGACAGCATGGCCCGGGTGTGGCCCGGCATCCTATCAATCAAAAATGGTATTGCTTAAATGCCCAAAAGCCTCCATGGCGCCCAGGTACTCACAAGTACGGGCACCTGCTTTGTTGGCATTGGCCGTCATTTTTACCCAATCGGCTGTGGCTATATTGCCTACTGCCTGGCTGTTTAAATATCCATCCAGCTGGTATAGCAAGGCCCCTACAAAAGCATCACCGGCACCGGTGGTATCTACCGGGTTTACTGCTATGCTGGGTACAATTTGAGTAGTGCCATCTTTACCCAGCAATGTGCCTTGCTTGCCAAGGGTGATGGCAAAAGTGGCCGTAGTTTTTTGCAGCAGCATATTGGTAGCTGCCTCCAATGTTGATTGGCCGGTAAGCAACAGCGCCTCTTCGTCGCTTACTTTAAAAAACTGGCAATGCTGCAAAAAATACCAGCTTTGATCAATAAATGCCTGCGTATTATTGCCAAACAACAGGTGGCGGTAATTAGGATCGAAGCTTACAAAAATATTTTTTTGCATTGCTTTTTGCAGCAAGCTTTTGTACGCCATTTGCAATGGGCCGGGTAAAAAACCCGTAGCCGACCCAAAATGAATGATTGATATATCCGACAGGTTGATGGCATCTATATCAGCTTCACTCAATTGCCCATCGGCACCCCGGTTAAAATAAAAATCTCGTTCGCCATTTTCCATCAGCGATACAAAGGCAAACGTGGTAAAATAGCTGGCATCCTGCAGTAAGTATTGTGTACCCACACCAAAATTTTTCATCACTTGCACCAGGTGATTGCCAAAGGGGTCAATCCCTACTTTAGCAGCCAGCTCTACCCGGCCGCCTAGTGCCGCAATAGCTGCTGCCACATTGGTAGGAGCGCCACCCGGTTTTTTTAAAAAATTTTCTCCATCGCTTAATGTCTTGCCCTTATCGGTACAAATCATATCAATAAGCGCCTCGCCAATACAAAGTATTTTACTCATAACCACTCATTTTATAGTATGCTGGCTGTAGCATTTTTTTTTGTTTAACAGCCTTGCTGCAGTACCCGGCATCGTTGCGTCGCACACTTGTACGTTTAATCAATACGCAGCCTGTTAATGCAGCACCATGGTAGATTTATCCATATCCTCCAGCGCCACGCCTTTTGTTTCGGGCATCATCTTCCATACAAATAATAATTGCAGCACCATCATCACCGCAAAAAAACCAAAGATGTAGCTGCCCCCAATACGGTTGGCAAAAAAGGTAAAGGTTTGTGATATCAGCGCTGCAAACACCCAGTGGGTTAAACAACCAAAAGAAGTGCCCGCCGCCCTAACAGAATTTGGAAATATCTCCGACAGAAATACCCATATTACCGATCCCTGGCCAATGGCATGTGCGGCAATAAACATAAATACAAACAATGTAATGCCTCCTTTAATAACTCCAGCAAATGCTAACGCCATTAAGGTTAGCGAAATAATATAACCTACAGATCCTATAAACATCAGTTTTCTCCGTCCGCTGCGGTCAATTAAATACCAGCCCAATACTGTAAATACAAAGTTTACTATACCAATACCTGCGCTGGATAAAAAGGCAGCATTTTTGCCCAACCCCGCCATTTCAAACACCCTGGGCGCAAAATATATGATGGCATTAATACCCGACAATTGGTTAAACAGTGCCAGTAAAAAAGCCAGCATTAATGGTTTAGAAAATTTGCCACTAAACAGGGATTCTTTTTTGGGTTGCTTTGAATTTTTTATTTCATGTACCAGCTCATCTGCATTGGCGCCACTCATGGCAAAAACCCGCCTGGCCTCAGCCTCGTTATTGCGGTTTAGTATCAGCCAGCGGGGGCTTTCGGGGGTAAAAAACATCATCACCGAAAATACCAGCGATGGTATGGCAATAAGCCCCAGCATGTAGCGCCAATCGTTTTCGCCACCTACACCTTGCAGCAGGTAATTTACCAGGTAGGCCAACAGTATACCCGCCACCACGTTAAGCTGAAAGGCGATACCCATTTTGCCACGGTGCTGCGGCGGGGCTATTTCTGAAATATACACGGGTGCCACCACCGAAGATGCACCAATGCTTAACCCACCCAAAAACCTGTAAAACATAAATGTGTATACATCATTGGCCAAAGCACTGCCCAATGCCGACACAAAAAAGATAATACCAATAAGGATGAGTGTTTTTTTACGGCCAAATTTATTGGCCGGGATGCTGCCGGCACCGGCGCCAATAATGGTACCATACAAAGCCATGGCTATGGCTGTGCCATGCATCCAGTCGCTCAGGTTCCAAAGCTTTTGTATGCGTTGCTCGGCACCCGAAATATTGGCCACATCCATGCCAAATAACAGGCCACCCAGCGCAACGGTAATCGACCACAAAACGAGTTTTTTATTCATAGTATTTGATTAAACTCCAGCCGCTCTCCATCGGGGCCGGTAATGTTAAAATATTTACAACCGTTTTTCCAAAAGGGCAAAAATACGGGGGCTTCTTCCTGCACATTAAATGCCGCAGTTTTTAATTGGGCATATGTAACATCAATATCATCCACATCAAAAGCAATATGATCTATATGGCCGTTGCCCCGTTGCTTTACCTGCTGCAATGCTGGCGCTGGCAGCTGGTATAACTCCAGCACCATGCTATTTAATTGCATCATTATTACCTTGCCCTCGCCACCCTGGTGCACAAAGGTTGATTGCATGGTGTTTTTAAAACCCAACTCCTCGTAAAATGCTTCTGACACCCTGATATCGGTAACCGGTATGCCAATATGCTGTATATGGTTAAGCTTTAGTAACATGGTTTACAACTGCAGTATAATTGCCTGGTAGGGCTTTAATGTATTGCCGGTAATACCGGTTGTGTAATTGTTGATTAATATAGTTGCGGTGGTGGTATTAATACCAGTATTAAACGCCGCCTCGTTTGCAGTAAAATTTAACAGCACCAGGTATTTTTTTCCCTCCAGCTCCCGGGTATAGGCGTATACAGCGGGGTTATCTTTATCCAGCAAGCTGTATTTACCATACACTAGTGCAGGCGTGCTTTTACGCAGCGCTACCATTTTTTTAAAATAGTTAAGGCAGCTGTTGGGGTCGTTGGTTTGTGCTGCGGCATTAATACTGGTATAATTAGGGTTAACCTTTATCCAGGGTGTGCCTGTTGTAAAACCAGCATTTGCTGTGGCATCCCACTGAAAAGGTGTACGGCCATTGTCCCTGCTTTCAAAAGCCTTTTGTTGTAAAAAAGCATCCATATTGGCGCCTTTGCCTTTTTGATAGAGGTACTCGTTTTTTGTTTGCACATCCCGGTAATCATCAATTTTATCAAACCGGATATTCGTCATACCCAACTCATCACCATAATAGCAGTAAGGTGTACCCCGCATGCTTAAAATAAAAGTATTCAGCATTTTGGAGGAGGGCTCCCTAAATTGCGGGGCATCATTACCAAACCGGGTAACCATACGGGCCTGGTCGTGGTTGGCCAAAAAAACAGATAGCCATCCATTATCTGCAAAGGCACTATCCCATCGGGTAAAGGTTTGCTTAAGTTTTAAGATATCAAATGCCCGGCCACCGGGTGTAGCAGGCATTTTAGCCAGGTCAACCGCTTCAAAGGCGTATGCCATATTCAGCTCTTTGCGGCTTTCGTCTACCAGCTCGTGGGCATCTTTAAAATTTCTGCCGGCACCTTCTGCCACACTCATTACATCGTATTTGCTAAATACGGCTGTATTCATTTCCTGCAGGTAGCTGTGCAGGTTATTGCCCATGGCATAATATTGTATAAAGTCTTTTTCGTATCCTTCAGGAAAAACAGGGTAACTGGTATCTTTAGCCGCAAACTGAAAAGCATCCAGCCTAAAACCATCTACACCCTTGGCTGCCCAATAGGCCATCATATCATATATTTCTTGTCGCAGCCTGGGGTTTTCCCAATTAAGATCGGGTTGCTTTCGGGAAAAGTAATGCAGGTAATAAGCGTTGGTAGTAGTATCGTACATCCATGCATCATGGTTTACATCAAACAGGCTGTAGCGATAAGGAGGTTTGCCTTTTTCGGCATTCCACCAATGATAATAGTTTCTGTAAGGGCTTGTACGAGAGCTGCGGCTTTGTTTAAACCACTCATGCTCATCGCTGCTGTGGTTTACCACTATATCCATTACCAGTTTAATACCCCGCTGGTGCATACCCTGCAGCAGGCTATCAAAATCCTGCATGCTGCCAAAGTCTTTCATAATGTTGCGATAGTCGCTTACATCGTACCCGTTATCATCATTGGGCGAGCTGTAAATGGGGTTTAGCCAAACGGCTGTTACACCCAGGCTTTTAATATAATCAAGGCTGGTTATTATCCCCTTAATATCTCCAATGCCATCGCCATCGCTGTCTTTAAAACTGCGGGGGTATAATTGGTAAACGATGGCTTCTTTCCACCATTTTTTATAGGAGCTATCGGTGGTAGGCGGGGTTGTGGTAGACGTAGTATTACATGCTGCACACAGCAGTATTGTAAAGGCAAGCAAGGCCGAAAAAGTATAGCAGATTTTTTTTGTCATTGTTTGTTATAGTATACAGTTTACCCGACGCAAATGCAGCGCTTGTTAATGGCCGCCGCCACCCATCACCACCTGCATGTGATTAGCTGGCTTGCCCGTTTTTATCAACAGGGTGAGCAAGGCGGCAATTAGTAAAAACACCCCGGCAAAAGCTATGGCATTGCCAGCATCGTTGTTTAAAAAATTTTTGAGTATAAAACCAAAAGTGGTGGTTTGTATAAACATGGGTATTACAATCATCATGTTTATGATACCCATGTACACGCCATATCTTTCTTTGGGTATTTGGCTTACCACCATTAAATAAGGTATCCCCATCATGCTGGCCCAGCCTATGCCAAAACCCGTAATAGCCGGAAACAGCAGGTATTTGTTTTGTATAAATGGAAACAATAGCAACCCAACCCCAGCCAATACCAGGCAGCCAAAATGTACCAGCCTGGGCGAATATTTTTTGGCAAAATAAACCAGGCCAAATGCACATAAAAAGGTTACCACATTATACCAGGCATTTACTAGGCCCGTCCACCCTACTGCTTTTTCGTACAACTGTGTATTTTGTTCGGGCGTGGTATTCCATACAGAAAGGGCCACACTTTTGGAGGAGTTTTGCCAATAACAAAACAAGGCATACCATTGAAACAAGTACACCAATGCCAGCTGCCACATCACTTTAGGCATGTTAAGGATGGCATCTACAATCTCGATATTTTGTGCAAATAAAATTTTTAACGTGGGGTGCTGTGCTGCATAATTTAATACCCTTTTTAGTAAGCCCGGTATAAATAAAGACGGAATAAGCAGCAATACAATTACTACGTAAGCCACCACGGTGGTAATAATTGATAAAAAAAACTGGATGACCGGGTGGGGCATTCCTGCGTTTTTTTGTTTTAATGCATCAAGCTCTTGTGCGCTGGGTGGTATTTCGGGCGTGGTTTTAATACTCCACCAAATTGACCCGATGGAGCAGGCAGCCCCTAAAAAAAAGGAAGCAAATACCCAGGTAGGCAGCTTACCGGTTTTGCCAATAAAAATCATGGGAAAGATAAAGAGCGACACATTGGCCAGGGTTTGACCAAAACCGGTAAAGAAACTTTGCGCCTGAAACCCCGTAGGCTGTTGTGCAGCATCCAGCTTATCGGCAATAAAGGCCCGGTAGGGCTCCATGGCAGTATTATTACCAGCATCCAGTATCCATAATAAACCAGCGGCCATCCACAAAGCACTGCTAAACGGAAACAAAAAAAGGGCGATGCTGCAAATGATGGCACCTATAAAAAAATAAGGCGTACGCCTGCCAAAACGTGGGTGCCAGGTTTTATCGCTTAATGCCCCAATAATTGGCTGAATGATAAGCCCGGTAAGTGGGCCAGCAAGGTTTAGCCAGGGTATTTCATCGGGCTTGGCACCTAAAAAATCGTAAATAGGGTTTACGGCACTTTGCTGTAGCCCAAAACTATACTGTATGCCAAAAAAACCAACATTCATGTTGATGATTTGCCAAAAAGAGAGTGTTGGTTTGGAGATGGACATAAGCAATCGTTTAGCGGTAGTATCAAATATACTCAAATAGGCTTACACGTGTAATCGCAACCGTTTGAGGTGGAAAACATTAAGGCCGCAAACCATTGCAGCAGCCGTACACAAAAGCGCCTGTACAAGTTTGTACAGGCGCTCTATATTGTTTAATGAGATGTTTATTAAAAAACCACCCGGTATCCTACAAACAGCCGGCCAAAGGGATACTCGTCGTTTACATCTGGGTAATCCCGGTAGTTGCCCACCAATTGAAACAAACCTGCCTCCATGCCAGCAGAAAAATATTTGCCCAATGCCAGCCTTAGCTCCATGGTGGTGGTGTGCAGGTAATAATCCGATTTTTCGCCATTGATGGTTTTAAACCAGGCTCCCCGGTATGCCAGGTTGTAATACAACTTGTTGGCAATATTTAAACCAACACCACCCGACAAATTTAAACCCGGACCATAATCGTAATTGCGGCCCTCGCCAAAATACACGTATTTATTGGGCACCGCTGCTAATGCCACAATACCAGCTCCAGCCGATAGTTGCAAGCCAGAGCGCCTGCCCAACTGTTTATCAGAAAAATAATTGGCCGAAAAACTTTGAGCACCATAATTAAGTCGGGCATTTTTGTAATAATCGTAATTCATGTTTACCGAAAAAAAGTTTCTGGACCGGGCAGAACCGGCCAGTTTTTTGCCATACAGGTTACCATTAACCTGCAGCACATTGAGGCTGGATGAATCATCTGCCCCCAACTCGGCTAATACGGAAAAGTTGCTAAAGGGTTTTTGGTAATCACTAAATGGGTTGCCATATAATAAACGAATACGGGCATAAAACTGGTTATCGCCTCTTTCAACTACATCCTTTAACCGCATACCAGCACGGCGGCCACCGGCATCTACCATAAAGGCTACGGGTGCATTTTCGTAAGGGTCGGCATCGTGGGCTTTGGCCCATTTGCCATCAATAATTCTTGAAAAACCATTCATTGGGTTTACCAAAAATCCACTCACCTCTTGTGTATGGCGTGAAAAACCTTTTTTACGGTTATTTACAATTCGCTGAGCCAGCCGGTATGTCATTTCGCCCAATGCAATACCGCCCAGGCTGGTATTGATTAAATCGTTGGGTGCAGCCGGGTGTGTTTCGCCACAGGTTTCCCAAATAAAACTACCGGCAAAGGCGGCGGCGGATGATGCCCAAAAATTATAACCGTTGGTACGAAAGGAGTTAAAATACAAGTTGCCATGATAGGGATGAGCAAACTGGTTGGTGTTAAAATTATTATCATCCCACACCCAATTGCTAAACTGTAAATTATGCCAGATGCTGCTAAAAGAAATATTGGCAAACTCTGCCTTGCGTACAAATTTGTTGTACGACCATGGTATTACCTGTGCCAGCATTAACTGGCCCGATGCCCGCCAAAAATATTTTTTACGGGGCTGTGTATTTACCGGGTAGGTTTTGTTGGAATCCAGCAATTTTTCCATGGTGTTGGTGTTGTATACATTTAACACCTGTGCGGTACTGCTTTGGGTAAAAAAGGTGCCGGCTATTAATAAAGGCAAAAAAAGTAAAAGGTGCCGGCAACAGTGTGTTTTTAAGGCTCGGTATATCATTGTGGTAGTTATAACATTTTAATTAGTAAAGAATACCCGTTTTATAAATTGCTTGAGTATTGGTTGGTTGTTTTATCCTATTTAATCATTATTGGTATAAGCAAATCTGATGATTGCTTGCCAATATAATTATGTAACATCAACTATTTTTTATCATTTGCTTCTGAACAGTTGTGCACCGTATAATTTTAAAGCCATCCCATACTTATACTTCCATCAACAATGGCTGCTATTAAATAGTGCTTATTAGTTGGCACTTGCTTTTTATATTCGATGGTAATTTTTTTGTAAAAGTAATGCACTCAGGATTTAAATAAAAAACAGCGGACAAATTGCCCGCCGGTTATATAAAGCGCTAATGGCTTAATTGCTAAAAATTGGCTGACAATTTAAAAGCACTACCTATTTTAAGAAAAGGCCAACTACTGTTTACTTACTGTTAAACACCTGCAAAACTGCATTAGCGGCAACCTTTGTACCAAAAGGTATGGCACTAAGATCTACCCAAAAATTACCATTGTGTGCATTAAAAGGCAACCCTTTACCTTCTTTTACTGATTGGGCAAAAAGAGTTGGGTTGGCAATACCCACATTAATGTAACAGTATTCTTTAACCTCGTTGTGTATTACCAAATGATGAAAATCTTCTGACCCCATCACCGCAGCTAATTTGTCTTCTCTTAATATATATTTTTCGGGCACAATTTTTTTAACCCCTTCCAGTACCATTGCGGTTGTTTTTTCGCTGTTATCTAACGGGTACGACCACCCCTTCATCGTCATTACCGGGTATTCTTCTTTTGGCATATTGTAAGCATAGGCAATGCCTTCATTGATGCGTTTGATTCCATCAATCATTAATTGACGGTCTTTTTCATCAAACCAGCGAAGGTTAACTTTTACCAATGCCGATGCTGGTATTACATTGTTATCGCTGCCTGCTTGTACAGAGCCCACCGTTAACACCGCTGCTTTTTGTGGGTCGATTGCCCGGCTTACCACCGCCTGGTATTGCATAATGGCGGATGCTGCCATTACAACCGGATCTTTAGACATTTGAGGGTTGGAGCCATGACCACCAACGCCTTTAAAAGTAACATCTATTTGGTCGGTACCGGCCATGCGTACCCCTTTTGCTACCGCTACAATACCTACCGATACCGGGGCTGTATGTATCCCCAATAAATAATCTGGCTTGGGTACTCCTTTATCATACATACCATCCTTTACCATCGCCTCAGCACCCAATATGGGCTCTTCGGCCGGCTGGCCTACCAATACCAATGTGCCCTTCCATTTGTCTTTTAAACTTACCATTATTTTGGCAAGCCCTATCAGCCAGGTGGTATGTGCATCATGGCCACAGGCATGCATTACCGGTGTTTCCGATCCATCCTCCCGCTTTACTAATTTTTTACTGGCATATGGCAAATTTGTTACTTCTTTTACTGCATTGCAGTCCATATCTGCCCGATACATTACTATGGGCCCCTCTCCATTTTGTAAAATACCAACCACCCCTGTTACGCCTATGCCCGTTTTTACATTAAAGCCCAATGCTGTAAGTTCTTTAGCTACAATACCGGCCGTTCTCACCTCCATAAAACCCAGCTCAGGATTGGCATGTATATCTTTAAAAATATCTACCAACCTGGCAGAATCTGCAATCACCAGCTTTTCTATTGCCGCACTTGCGTTAAAATTATTTACAATTGCAGCAGTTTTTTTAGCTTCTTTTTTTTGTGCATAGGCAGTAAAAAATGTGGTAGCCGCCAATACTATAACTACTGGAAATAATCGGTTTATACATTTCATAATAAATGATTGATTGTTTGTAACTATTTTAAAATAACCAGCTAGTGTAATTTAAGTAAGAAATTTTATTGATGTATTTATTTATTCCCCACCTTAAGCCGATTTAGTATTAGGTTAATGATTGCTGCGTTTTGTTGTTGAAGATTACTTTAAACCAATGTGCTGTTAAATAAACACATTTTCATTACAGGCAAAAAATTACCAATGATAGCCTTACACTAAAGGTTTGGCCAGCTATTTTGTACATAATATTGGTGAGGCAGTAGCCGAGGTGTACCTATTGTTTGATGCTGATTATGGATGACCATACCGCTTGAGCAACTCAAGGTATACGCCATTGGTCCATCCAAAACCATCCTGGCCGGGATATTCGCCTCCGCCAGCTTCCTGGTTTACATCTACCACGTTGTATTTTTCCATCATTTTACCCGTATTGGCATACACTTTTTCGTTAAGTGCCAGCCAGCGCTGGGCAATGGTTTTGGCCAATGCATGGTGGCCATAGTTTTCGAGCCCGATAATAGCCAGCCACTGCAACGGAGCCCACCCGTTGGGTGCATCCCACTGCTGGCCTGTTGTTTTAAGGGTGGTAACCAGCCCGCCAGGTTTTAAAAAATCGCTGGTAAGTTTTTCGGCTACCCTATCGGCCTGGTATTGCTCGGCAATGTTAAAATACAAAGGGGTAATACCGGCAAGGGTAAGCTCTTGCTTTTGCTTTTGCTCTACAAAATCGTAATCCACAAAAAAACCAGCATTACTATTCCAGCAATATTGCAGGATGGCTTCTCTTCGTTTATGTGCCAGCGATTTGTAATAGGCAGACATTGAATAATGCAGGCAGTTTTGATAGGTTTGCGCCAACGTTATTTCATGGTGATACAACAGGCAATTTAAATCTACCGGAATAATATCGGCGGTATGGATGGATGAAAAATGAAGCCCATCCTTAAACCACCGGCTGCTGTAATCCCAACCCGACTCTGCCCCGGCCCGTAAATGCTGGTATAATTGTGTAGGTAGTTGCACCGATGTATGTAACAACTCCACATCCTCCCGGTACGACTCGGGCCTGGGAGTATTGTATGCATCATAGTAGCGGCTTAGCTGCACCTCTTCGCTTAGCCGAACGCTATGCTGTACACATCGGTTGCTTTCGGTAAGCTTTTCTTTGCCCCTTACCCAGTAATCGTATTCTTTTTGCAAAGGCAATAAGTAATTGGCCAATACTTGTGGCCCTTTTATTTCGGCCAGTAATTTTATCATCAACGAAAAAAAAGGAGGCTGCGACCGGCCCAGGTAATAAGTGCGGTTACCGTTGGGTATAAAACCAATTATTTTAATAAGGTGGGCAAAATTTTCAACCATATTTTCTACCATATCACTTAACCCCGATGCTTTTAATCCAATCATGGTAAAATAGCTATCCCAGTAATACACTTCGCCAAAACGGCCACCCGGCACAATGTACTCTTTAGGCAATGCAAGCAGGGAGCCCCCATTTTTTACCGCATTACGGGTAAGCACCGGCCATAAATCGTTGATATGCTCTGCTGCAGAGCGGCTGGGGTTGGATTGATAATTACTGCCAAAAATATGGGGCAGTTCAAAATTGTCCATTACAAATTTATCCAGGCTAAAATCGGGTAATGCTTTTTGAGCCAGGTAATCGTTATTAATTTGTGCCAGCGGAAACCTCGGTACACAATCCACAAAAGTTTTACTATCTGCAAAAACGGGTTTTAGTTGTACATCTTCAAATAATGGGTGACAATCTTGTATACTAATTAGCTGTTGCATGGTTGTTTAGCTGAAAAAAAGGATTGGTGAACAGTATGCGGTTAATTGGTTTGTTTACGTTGTAGTTTAGAAAAAGCCCACAGGCATACCAATAAAATGGCCATTGGTATTAATGAAAAATAAAAAGCTTTTTGCCCGCCTATATTTTTAAACAAGTAACCTACCAGCCTTGAGCCCAGCGTGCCACCGATGGCAGAAAAAAATACCAGCAAAGATGCCATGGGGCTGTGCCATACTTTTTCGGTAGCGCTTAACACAAATGAATTGATAAGCGGATAAATAGGTGCCAAGAAAAAGCCAATAAGCGGAAACACATAAGCTATTACCGGCACATCGGCCAGGGTATTAATACTTTTGGGTGCCAGGTGCTGTGTTTGCGGCAATACAAATAATACCATCAGTGCTGCACCGGCAAGGCAAGCGGCCAAAATATATAACCAGGATATTTTTTTAACCAGCAGAGAAGATATGTAACGGCCTGCAGCTATCGACAGCATTAAAATAACCGCCATGTACACACTTGTTTTTTCTGGCAGGTGCAATACTTTTTCGTTAAAAGTGGGCAGCCAGCTCATAATGCCCTGCTCCGTCATTACATACATAAAGGCAGCCACCGCAAATACCAATACCAACGGACGCTTAAGCAATTTTATCATTCCGCTAAAATCATCTTTAAGCGTAGTGCCCGGTACCTGGTAACTAATTTTAAATGGAGAGGCCAGCAAAATAAAAAATGATATCGCTATCAATACAGCCAACAACAGGTAAATGCGTAACCATGCATTGGGATTTGTATCGCTGTAAAAAAGCGGAAAAACCACAAAGCCTGCGGCTATACCAATCATAAAAAAACTTTCTATAGAAGTGAGTACACTCTTGTGTTCGTTGTCGTTAGTGGTTATTAACCCGATTACTGTATAAACAGATACTTTAATAACAGCAAAGGATACACCCACACAAGCAAACAACAAACGTACACTGGTAAACGAGTTGCCCCAATACATACCCATACAACCTGCAAACACCAGTGCCAGCGCTATCAGCATTCCTTTTTTATAGCCCAGGCGGGGTAAAAAAGAACCTATTACAAAAGAAACTATTGCAATGGATAAATCTTTAAATGCTTCCAGGGAGCTTGCCTGCAGTTCATCTACATGATAAGTGTTAATCGATTTTTGTATAAGGATGCCCACACTGTTAAGCAAGATGGCAAAAACAAAATAATTTAAGTATAAGGAGAGCCTTATGCTGGAGTATGACATAGCAATTAGTATAAGTAAAACTCAAATATAATAGCCACTTATAATAAAAACAATACCATAGGCCTACAAAGAGCCTCCATTTACTAACACAGATTCGACACAAACGTTTTCGGCAACGTTTCCATTTTTTAGGCGGGCCAATAGTTGTGCAAAAGCAAGCTTACCCAATTTGCTGCCACTGGTTTCTACAAAGGTTACTTCGGGATTAAACATACCGGGTATCAGGCCATTGCTGATGCTGATAACACTAATATCTTTTGGTACTTGTAACTGAAGAGTGTGAATGGCTTTCATAACACCTACCAATATCAAATCGCCCATGCAAAAAATAACATCAGGCGGATTAGCCGATGTTAATGCGGCAGTAGCTGCCTGCCGGGATGGATCGGCATTTTCCGTATCGGCAATGCTGATAACTGTGCCGGGTGCTTTTTGCTTAAATGTTTCTAAAAATCTTTCTTTACGAATTTTAGAAATACTTAAATGAGGATGCCCAAAAAGGGCCAGTACATTTTTTTTATTTTTTTGAATAATAGCTTCTGCAGCCATGCAAGCCGCCGCCGCATCGGCCAGGCAAACGGTATAAAAACCCTGCTGTTCGGGCACCCGATCGATAAACACTACCGGCACTTCCAGCTCTTCCATTTTTTTAAATGGGGTTAGGTCGGTAGTTTCTACCGAAAGTGCTACCAATACTCCCATCACCATATTTTTACGAAATAAATGCAGGCTGGCAGTTTCGTTTTCTACCGTATCCCCCGATTGCATAATAAGCAGTGAGTAGCCATTTTTTCTTGCCTCCTCTTCAACAGCCCCAATAAACGAATCATAAAAAAAATTATTAATGGTGGGTATTAGTACACCTATCACATTGCTTTTACGGGTACGCAACTGTACGGCATAACTGTTGGGCTCGTACTCCATGGCATCTGCCAGCTCTTTTACCTTTTTTTTGGTTGCGTCAGAAATATCTGGATGATCTTTTAATGCCCGTGATATGGTTGAAATACTGAGCCCGAGTGTTTCGGATAATTTTTTAAGTGTGCTTTTTTGCATTAAGGGGTGGTTGTAATGAGCAAATCAATGGCTACAATTTTGGGGCACAAAATAACAATAAACCCGTTAGTAAAATAGCGTAAGCCAAACTAATGCTGTTTGTAATATTTTTTTAACGCAAGGTATACACCGTTGGTCCATCCAAAACCATCTTGCGATGGGTATTCACCCCCGCCGGCGGGTTGATTGATGTCTATTACATTGTATTTTTCCATCATTTTACCAGTAGCGGTATATACCTTATCGTTAAGGCTAAGCCAGCGCTGTGCTATTAGTTTTGCCAACATACGGGCATCTGTACTAGCAGCACTGTAATTATTTAACCCTTTTACGGCTACCCATTGCAAGGGTGCCCAACCATTGGGAGCATCCCACTGCTGCCCGCTGGTAACCGTAGTGGTTACCAGGCCACCTGGCTTTAGCAACTGCTGTGCTACCACCGCTGTTACAGCTGTTGCCTGCTGTACACTGGCCATATTTACGTAAAGCGGAAAAATGCCTGCTGCTGTTACCTGCTGCTGCTGTTGTCCATCGGCAATATTGTAATCAAAAAAATACCCTTGCTTAACATCCCAGCAATATTTTATGATGGCCGCTTTTCTGTTTGCAGCTCTTTTACTAAATATGGCTGCTGTGTTTTTTTTGTCCGATAGCTGTAGTGCTTTTGCCAGCAACATTTCGGTTTGATACAGCAGGCAGTTAAGATCTACCGGTACAATGCTGGTGGTTTGTATACTGGCCAGCTCGGCAGGCCTTGCCAACCAGCGGCTGCTAAAATCCCATCCGCTGCAAGCGCCAGCCCTTAATGCCTGCCATGTGTACTGGCGCTTTTCGTCCAATATTTTTTTTAGCGCCTCTGGCGAAGCTACTTTAATACGCATGGCCAATTCAGCAGCAGCAGCATCTGCGGTTTCGGTATCTTCCTTATAACTCTCTGGCCTTGGCTGGTTGCTATCATCCCAGTAACGGTTAAGCAGGGCGCCGTTAGGCATTTTCACCAGCCGCTTATAGGGCTCACCGGTTTTTATGGTAGCTATACCCTCCATCCAGTAAGCATATTCTTTTTGCATAGATGAAAGGTATTTTTTGTATACCGCATCGCCCTTTTTTGTAGCTAGTAACGCTACCATCATACTAAAGAAAGGTGGTTGGCTACGGCTTAAATAATAAGTACGGTTGCCATTGGGTATATGGCCAAAATTGTAAATGAGGTAATCAAAATTGTTTACCATGTGCTGCAACATTTCTACCTGGTTATCTGCGGCCAGGCCCAGCATGGTAAAATAACTATCCCAGTAGTATATTTCTCTAAACCGTCCACCCGGTACAATGTAGGGATAAGGTAGTGCCAGTAACGAGCTGCCATTGGCCTCTTTACCCTCCCACCCGGGCGATACATCTGCCTCCCGGCGCAATACCTGCCAAAGGTTGCGGATGTGGGCTGCAGTGCTGGTTTCTCTTTGTATATAGTTTAATGAGGGTGGTGCTGCTGGCAGGTTAAAGTTGTCTTCCACAAATTTTTTAAGGTTCATTTGCGGCCCCTTCATCATGCCATAATCGTACATGATATCGGCAACTTTTCGTTTGGGCAGTGCATCCACAAAAGTTTTACCGTCGGGCAGCACCTGTTGCAACTGTACATCTACAAATAATTGCCCATACAATTGATCGGGCGCAGGTGGGTATGTTTGTTGTGC